>DATBCP010000324.1:0-3144 GCA_036270435.1 Rhizomicrobium sp.
CATTCCCGCGTAAGCGGGAATCCAACTTTAGACATCGATCGTCGTTAGAAAAGTTGGATGCCCGCCGGATTTTATCCTCCGGCCGCACTTCGCGGACCGGGTGACGGGCATGGCAATGAGATTGCATCCGGCCCCGCGGCACCGCTACTTCCCGCTTGCGTTCTTGACTTGGAATCCCACCGCGATGGTGCCGCCATCCGACAGGTGCAGCAGAACCGGCACCTTGGCGCCGATCTTCATCTTTGCCCCCTCGCACATCAGGTGATAGCCGCCCGGCGCGAATCTGACGATGCCGCCCGCCGGGACCCTGACGCTTTCCACCATGTCCATGCCGCTCATCCCGCCCTTGTTGGAGGACTGGTGGATCATCAGCATGCCGCAGGCCTCCGACGATGCGCCCGTGATGGCGACATCATGGCCGGTATTGTTTTGGGCGGTGAAATAGCCGCCGGCCGGCAGCTTGCCGGGAAGCGAGCGAAACCAGGCATCGCTGACATCGAACGGCGCGGCCTGTGCGGTGGCCGTCATCATCACCAAAGCCAAGAGACTAAGCCGTTTCACGTTCCAGTTTCTCCTCATGCAGCCGCAGGTTCACCAGCACGGTGATGAAGGCGGCAAAGCTGGTCAGGGTGCCGGGCAGCCAGATGATCAGCCCGCCATAATGTTGGTCGTTCAGGGCCGTCATGTCCAGCACACGGCCGCAAATCGTGTAAACCGGATAGATATCGTGTTCGGTGAGGGACAGGATGGCGCCCAGGGCCATCTGCGGCAACTCGATCACCAGGATCAGCAGCAGCCGCATCAGATATCCCAGGCGGGCCGGCGGCCGGGGGCGCGAATCCAGGATCAGCGACCAGAACATCACGCCATTGACCGCCATGGTCCAGTTCATGACCTCGTAAAGATTGGCGTCCAGCATGACGCGGGTGTGGATCTGCGGGATCAGCCAGAAATAGAGCAGGCCCACGAACAAGAATGGCGCCATCACCGGATGCTGCAGGAAGGATAGCGTTGCCCGCACGGGACGCGATGCGATCACGGGCTTGAGGAAGTCCGGCATCCCCGCCCACAACACCGGGCCGCTCATGCCCAGCGCAATCAGGAAAGCCCCGGCGTGATGCAGCACAAAATGCGCCCAGCGGTGCACGAAGAACATGTGCTGGGCGTAATAGTCGATATGGGTCTGCAGCACGACAGTGAAACTCGCCACGCCGGCGACGAAACAGACTAGCCGCCACAGCGGCGGATGGCGGTCCTTCGGCAAGATCTTCAGTCCACGGAAGAACCAGGCGAAGGTCAGCACCGCCGCCAGATATTCCGGCCAGGAGAACTCCCAGGGCAGCCAGAAGGGCAGATCGGCGGGATAGAGCCGGCAGAGCAGGTAAAGCACCGCGCCCAATGCCAGGACAGCGCCATACCAGAGCCAGTCCTTGTGGAACGCCGGCATCAATCCCGCTCAGGACGCAGCATCAACCGCGCCAGATCTTCACGACCGTCGCGCATAAGGCCCTCACGCGCGCCGGTATGATCAGCCGCATCGCGGTTCTGGCTGAGCTTCCACTTGCCTTCCAGCGCCGCAATGGCGAGCTCGAAACCGACAATGCCGCGCAGCATGCTGTCGATGTAAGGCGCCGGCGCATCGCTGATCATCCAGGGCAGGTCCCTGCCCGCCTCATGGGCCGCACTCAACTGGCCGACATGGGTGCGCAGCCAGTCCGCATCCTGGATCCAGCGGATGGGCCCCTTCGCATGCACGGTGAGGTAATTCCAGGTGGGCACCGCTTTGCCGGTCTCGAGCTTGCTGGGATACCAGTTGGGCGAGACATAGGCATGCGGACCCAGAAAGATCGCCAGCGCCGGACCAGCGCCCTTTTTCCACACCGGATTGGCGCGGGCGACATGGCCGCGCAGGACATGTCCGTTTTCACTCTCCTGCAGCAGCATCGGCAGGTGATTGGCCTCGAGGTCCTGGGTTATCAGCGTGGCAAAGCCGATCGTGCGCGCGGCATCGCGCAGCACCTCGGGCCGGTCTTCACGGAAGGGTTCGGGAATGTACATGTCTCTCCTTCGAGCCGCGATACTATGCGCCTGGGCCCCGCCCGCGAAAGCGTGATAAGGACGCGGCCATGCGCATGCCTGCCTTGTTTCTCGCCCTGGTATTGGCCGGCTGCTCCAAGCCCGCCCAAAACCGGCAACCATTCCATATGACCGACATTTCCGGCGGCATGCCCAAGCTGGACTTCCACATGAGCGCCGGCGGCAAGCCGGTCACGGCGCAGGACTTCCGCGGCAAGGTGGTGGCGCTTTATTTCGGCTATACGCATTGCCCCGATGTCTGCCCCGCCACCCTGGCAAACCTGGCCGACATGGTCGGCAAAGTGGGAAGCCCCGATATCCGCGTACTGTTTGTCACCGTCGATCCCGACCGCGATACCGACGCCGTTCTGGCGGACTATGCCAAGGCTTTCTCGCCGCAGGTCGTGGGCTTGCGCGGAACGCCCAACGCGCTGGCCGACTTGGCCCGCACCTACCGCGTTGCCTATGAGGTGAAGAAGGGCCCGCCTTACGAAGTGATGCACTCCAATGCGGTGTTCTTTTTCGACAAGGACGGCCGGGCGCGGCTGGTCACCACCGACACGTCGAATACGGCGACGATGGCGGAGGACGTGAAGCGGTTGTTGAACTAAACTCATCTGTCATCCCCGGCCGAGTGAAGCGGAAGCTTCGCGAGGGGAAGGGGACCCAGGTGGAAGGACCGGGCGGATTCTATCCACCTGGGTTCCCTTCCCTCGCGCTCACTTCGTTCGCGCTCGCCGGGGATGACAGGTAAAGCTAAATATGTAACGCCGCCCCATCCGCCGCCAGCACCGCTTCGTGCATCATCTCCGACAGGGTCGGATGCGGGAAGACGGTGTGCGCCAGCTCCTGGTCGGTCAGCTCACCGGTTTTGGCAATCACATAACCTTGAATAAGTTCGGTGACTTCCGCGCCGATCATATGCGCGCCCAAAAGCTCGCCGGTGGTGGCGTCGAACACGGTCTTGACCAGTCCTTCGGCTTCGCCCAGGGCGATCGCCTTGCCGTTGCCGATGAAGGGGAATTTTCCCACCTTGATCTTTCTTCCCATGGCCTTCGCCGCGGCTTC
>DATBCP010000325.1:0-4042 GCA_036270435.1 Rhizomicrobium sp.
CGCCGAGGGTGGCGGCCAGGCGCCCGGTCCGGCGAACGGGGCGGGTTTGATGGTGCCCAGGGACAGAATTGAACTGCCGACACGCGGATTTTCAGTCCGCTGCTCTACCAACTGAGCTACCTGGGCTCACCAAAGCGGGAGGGCTTCATAGGGGATGGCCCCCGCCCTGTCCAGCACCCTTAGCCTTGCCCTGGGCGCGCCGCGGCCTAATCCTCTTCGAGGTCGTTTTTCGAAGGATTTGAGGGGCTTGCCGGGCCGTCCGACGCTCCCGGAATGATGTAGCCACCCTTCAGCCAGCGATTCAGGTCGATATCGGCACAGCGCTTGGAGCAGAAGGGTTTGAACGCCTCCGCCGACGGCTTGCCGCAGGTCGGGCAGTCAGCCATAGCCGCATCCTTCCAGTAGCCGCACCGTCAGGGCCAGGGGCAACCCCACCACATTGGAATAGGAACCGGAAATCTCCTTGATCAAGGCTTCGGCACGGCCCTGGATGGCATAGCCACCGGCTTTGCCCACGCCCTCGCGGCTTTCGATATAGTCGCGGATCCGCGCCTCGCTCAGCGGCAGCAGCGACACCCGCGTCTGGGCCAGGCGCAGGCGCAGCTCGCTCCTTTCTTTTGAGGCAGAGGGAACAACGAGCGCCACCGCGGTGATCACCTGATGGCGGCGCCCGGAGAGCAGCTTCAGGCAGGCCCGCACCTCTTCGTCATCTTGCGCCTTGGGCAAGATGCGCCGGCCGACCGCCACAACCGTATCGGCCGCCAGGATGAAGGCTGGCTTGCCATTCCACTCGCCTGCCACCTTGCGGGCCTTTTCCGCCGCCAGCCTCTGGGCATGGGCGCGGGGCAATTCGCCCTTGCGCACAGTTTCATCGATGGCGGCGGGACGCACGGCGTCTGGCACGATGCCCGCTTGCGCCAACAGCGCGATGCGGCGCGGACTTTCGCTGGCTAAGATCAGGGGCAAAGACATGCGCGCTCCATCCTACAACAACTAGGCGTGAGGATTTTTGGGATCTGAGCAGGAGCGCCGAGCGATGTGGCCAAGAAGGCCATGAGCGATGGCGCGACGAACTCAGGGCCAAAAAGACCGCGCCTAGCGGAAACGGTAGGTGATACGGCCCTTAGTCAGATCATAGGGAGTCATCTCGACCATCACCTTGTCGCCGGTCAGCACACGAATGCGGTTCTTGCGCATCTTGCCGGCGGTGTGGGCGATGATCACGTGATCATTGGCGATCAGCTTCACACGGAAGTTCGCATTTGGGAGGAGCTCTTCCACGATCCCCTCGAACTCCAGCATTTCTTCCTTGGCCAATGGGTCCTCTTAAAGCCGTTCGCGAGCAGGGGAGATAGGGGGGAAAAGCCCATAAGGCAAGCCTTTCCAACGGTTTTCCACGATTTTGAAGCCTTTCCGGGGCTAGGTATCGGCCGGCGCGGGGGCCAGAAAGCGCTGTTTCAGCCGCTGCATCAGCTGGTCGCGTACCATCCGGTAGGCCATCAGCCGCTGCTCGCGCGAGCCCTCGGTGATGGTGGGGTCCAGGGTCGGCCAATATTCCACCTGGGTGGCAGCGGTGCGGGTCAGTTCCATCGCTTTGTGCTGGGCTTCCGGCGACAGCGTGATCACCAGGTCGAAACTACCGTCTTCCAGGTCTTCAAACCGCCGGGGCTTGTGCTTGCCGATCTCCAGCCCGATCTCGGCCATCGCCTCCACCGCCAAAGGATCCAACATGCCCGCCTTGACCCCCGCCGATTCGATGTACAGGCCGCGGGTGAGATGGCGCAGCATGGCGGCCGCCATGGGAGATCGCACCGCATTGAGGGTGCAGGTAAAGAGAACAGCCTGCACCATTCAGCCCCGCATCTGCAGCACGCAGATCAGGGTGAAAAGCCGCCTCGCCGTGTCGAAGTCGGTTTCCACCTTGCCCGCCAGCCGGCTCTGCAGCTCCTTGGCACCTTCATCGTGCAACGCGCGCCGCGCCATATCCAGCGCCTCGATCTGGTGCGGCGGCGCGGTACGGATCGCTTTGTAGTAATTGTCGCAGACCAGGAAGTAGTCCTTCACCGTCTTGCGCAAGGGCGTCAGCGACACGAGCACCTTGGCATGGTCGTTGCCATTCTCCAGCCGGATATCCAGCACCAACCGGTTTTCCTCCAGCCCCAAGCTCAGGTGATAGGGTCCACCCGGCGAGCCCTCCAGGCGGAAGACATTGGCCTCCAACAAATCGTAGATGGCGACTTCGCGTTCCTGCTCGATGGCGCGGCTGCGGTGCACGACACTGGCTTCGTCCAGGATGATCGACGAGAGCCGGTACGCCACGGTCAATCCCCGCGATTGAGACGCACCGCGATGGAGCGGGCATGCGCCTCCAGCCCCTCGGACCTGGCCAAAGTAATGGCATGGGGCCCGATCGCGGCAAGGCTGTCCGCATCCAGGCCCAGAAGCGTGGTGCGTTTCATGAAATCCAGCACCGACAGACCGGAGGAGAAGCGCGCGGTACGCGAGGTAGGCAAGACGTGATTGGGCCCGGCGATGTAATCGCCCATCGCTTCCGGCGTGTGCCTGCCCAGGAAAATTGCGCCGGCATGGCGCACCTTGCGCAGCAAGACGTCCGGTTCCACGGTGGCGATCTCCAAATGCTCCGGGGCGATGGCATCGGCCAGCGGCGCGGCGTCGTCAAGATGCTTCACCACGATGATCGCGCCATAGCCGGTCCAGCTTTTGGCGGCGATCTCCTTGCGCGGCAGCAGCGCGATCTGTTTTTGCACCGCCATCGCGACACGATCGGCAAAAGCGGCGTCGTCGGTGATCAGGATGCTTTGCGAAGAGGCGCCATGCTCGGCCTGGCTCAGGAGATCGGCGGCGATCCAGTCCGGATCGTTGGCGCCGTCGGCAATGACCAGGATTTCCGACGGCCCCGCCACACTGTCGATGCCCACCTGGCCAAACACTTCGCGCTTGGCGGCCGCGACAAAGGCATTGCCCGGGCCCACAATCTTGTCCACCGCCGGCACAGTTTCCGTGCCATAGGCCAGCGCTGCAACCGCTTGCGCTCCGCCAACACGGTAGATATCGGTGACACCTGCCCGCCTGGCCGCCGCCAGCACTAGAGGGTTGATCACGCCGCCACTGGCCGGGGTCACCATCACGATACGGCCGACGCCCGCGACCTTGGCGGGAATGGCGTTCATCAAGACAGAGGACGGATAGGAAGCGGTGCCCCCCGGCACATAGAGCCCGGCGCTGTCCACGCTGGTCCAGCGCCAACCCAGCACCGCGCCGGTATCGTCGGTGAACCGCGCATCCTCGGGAAGCTGGCGCAAGTGATAATTCTCGATGCGCAGGGCAGCAGTTTCGATGGCGGCAAGCTGCTCCCTGGAAACCTTGTCCTGAGCCGCCTCGATCTCCGCCGCTGACAGTTTCAAACTGTCCTTGGTCACATTGGCGCGGTCGAACCGGTTGGTCAGTTCCACCAGCGCCGCATCGCCGCGTTTGCGGACATCGGCGATGATGCCCCGCACGGTTGCCGCAACGTCTTCTTCTTCCTCACGCTTGGCGAACAACAGCTTCTGGAAATCTTGCGGGAAGCTTG
Organism: Rhizomicrobium sp.; assembly: GCA_036270435.1. Taxonomy (GTDB): domain Bacteria; phylum Pseudomonadota; class Alphaproteobacteria; order Micropepsales; family Micropepsaceae; genus Rhizomicrobium. The sequence goes on from DATBCP010000325.1 coordinate 3,593, forward strand.
CATCCGCCGCATTCAGCCTACGGGCCATTGCTTGCCCCGTGATCCGGCGTGCCGCGCGCCGCCCAGGCAGCGGTCATGTCGGCCAGCTCGCCATCGACACATTCCACCGTCAACCGGATGGCGCCGCCGCCCGCCAGCACGATCTCTATGACCCCGCCGGGATCGGCTTCTGCATTTTCCTTGGTGCCGTTGGCGGTGAAGCGCAGCGCCAGGACCGACACCACCGCCTCGCCCGCCCCCAGCTTGACCATGCTGGACTGTGCCTTGAGCACGCCATTGAAATGCAGCCCGGCCCGCACCCGCGTTTTGCCGCCATCTTCCCATCGCAGGCGGTTCACGACCGCGGCGAAGCGGCGCTTTTTGGGCTGCCAGCTCGCATCCTTTAGCTTGAAGACCGTATCCTGCAGGCGGGCCGACAAGACTTCCAGGTCCTCGGCATCACTGGCCGCC
>DATBCP010000326.1:0-4117 GCA_036270435.1 Rhizomicrobium sp.
GTGATGACCGGATTGATCGATGGCGCCTCCATCCTGCTGGGCAATACGGGCAAGCCATCGATCGTCTATCTCGCAGTCCTTGGCTTCAAACTGGCGCTGGTCGCCTTCATGCTTGGGCTGGCGGCGATGAACCGCTTCCGCCTGATGCCGCAGGGCCGGGATCGGATCATCGCCCGCAATGCGGCGCTGGAGTTGGGCGCAGGCGTCATTGTCGTGTTACTGGCGGGCGCGTTGGGCCAGATTCAGCCGACCCTTTAGCCGGCTGGGTCAAAAAATCCTGCAGACTGCCCGCGCTCTTTTTATCCGGCGGGTTGAGCGCCTTGAGGAACTTGTCGCCCCATTTTGAGATGTCGTTGCGCAGCAGCGCGGCATACAGCTCGCCATGGCGCGCCTTGCGTTCGCTGCGGGACATGGCCATGGCCCGGGCAATGGCCGCCGCCACCGCGTCGGGGTCGTAAGGGTTGACCAAAAGCGCCTCGCGGCATTCGTCCGCCGCTCCCGCAAAGCGCGACAGGATCAGGACACCGGGATCCTCCGGGTCTTGGGCGGCGATATACTCCTTGGCCACCAGATTCATGCCGTCGCGCATCGGCGTCACCAGCCCCACCCGCGCGGCGGCATAGAATCCCGCCAGCGCGGTCCGGCTATAAGGCCGGTTGACATAGCGGACAGGCGACCAGTTCGCTTCGCTATAGCTGCCGTTGATGCGGCCCGCGGCGCTGTTCACCGCCGCTCCCATTTCCGAATATTCCTTGATGGTGCTGCGGCTCTTGGGCGTGATCTGCAGATAGGTGATCTTGCCGTGCCACTGCTGGTTGGCGGCGAGAAACCGCTCATAAGCCTCCAGCCGCAAAGTAATGCCCTTGGAATAGTCCAGCCGGTCCACGCCGATCATCAGCATGCCGGGGACCGAGGCGATGACGCGGCGGACAAAATCCGTCTTGACGGCGCGCCGCGCCAGGCGCGTGAATTCGCGCGTTTCGATCCCCACCGGGAAGGTGCCGATGCGCATCGCCCGGTCGCCATTGCCCAGCCGCAGCGAAATATGCGACGGCGTGCCCAGTTCCTTGGCCAGATAGCGGGCAAAATTCGCCGCATCGCCATGAGTCTGGAACCCCACCAGGTCGTAATCGCACAGGGACGGAATCAGCCGCTCATGATTGGGCATGGCAGTGAGAATTTCCGGCGGCGGCAGCGGAATATGCAGGAAAAACCCGATGCGGTTGTTCAAGCCCCGCGCCCGCAGCGCCTTGGCCAGCGGGATCAGGTGATAGTCGTGCACCCAGATGATATCATCGGGCTCCAATGCCATTGCCAGCTCGTCGGCGAAATGTTCGTTGACGCGCAGATAGCCCGACAGGTCGCGGCGGGAGAATTCCGCCAGGTCCAGCCGGTAATGGAAGATCGGCCACAGCACCCGGTTGGCGAAGCCGTTATAATATTCGTCGAAATCCTCCGGCGTGAGGTCGACGATGATATAGCTGTTGTCGCCGCGGGCGAGGGTGCGGGTGCGCGGCTTTTCATGGACCTCGCCGCTCCAGCCCAGCCAGACGCAGGTATGCTTGCGCAACGTGGCCTTGAGCGCCACCTCCAGGCCGCCCGGATGGCCGCCTTGGCCCGGCACCGCGACGCGGTTAGAGATCAGGAAGAGGCGCGCCAATAGCGATCCTCCCAGCTTTGACTGAGCCGCATGGCGCTCAAGATGACGCCCGCCATGGAATAAGTCTGCGGAAAGTTGCCCCACAGGGCGCCGGTTTGCGGATGAATGTCTTCCGCCAACAATCCGTACTTGTTGCGCAACAATAACGCATCCTGGTAACGCTCGCGCGCCTCCTCGCGGCGGCCCAGCGCCGCCAAGGCATCGATCAGCCAGAAGCGGCAGACCAGGAATTCGGTTTCCGGCAGGCCGAAATCGTCTTCCGCCGCATAGCGCATCACATGGCGGCCGCGCACCAGATCGTGCTCAATAGCCTTTACCGTCGAAGCGAAACGGGGATCGTGCGCCTCGATCAGCCCCAGTTCCGGCAACAGCAACACGCTGGCATCCATGTCGTCGATGCCCTCCGCGGCGGCGAAAGCCTGGCGCCTTTCGTTCCACACGCGCTTCAACAGAGTCTCGCCGATGGCGTCTGCAAGCGATTGCCAATAACGCGCCCGCCCCGGAAGCCCCAACCGTGCGGCGATGGCCGCGGTGCGGCTGATGCCCGCCCAGCACATGGCGCCGGAATGGGTGTGCACGCGCTTGCGCCCGCGAAACTCCCAGATGCCCGCATCCGGCTCCAGCGCCAGGTTGGCGCATTGCTGTGCCAGCTTCTCCAACAGGCGGAACAGGCTTTCGTCGCCGGGATAGGGCAGCCGCTTGTCAAAGAACATCGGCGTCGCCGCCAAAATGACGCTGCCATAGGCGTCGTGCTGGACCTGCTCCACCGCGGCATTGCCGATGCGCACCGGGCCGTGGCCCTCAAAGCCCTTGAGATCCGGCGCGATCCATTCGGTGAGATCGTCCGACGGCACGATGCCGTAACAGGGTGCCAGCCTGTCCGTGTTGCCCGCGATCGACAGGATATAGGCGATAAACTGTTCCATTGAACGGGTGGCACCGATGGCATTGAGCGCTTTCACCACAAAATAGGCATCCCGCAACCAACAATAACGATAGTCCCAATTGCGCCCCGAATGCGGCGCTTCCGGCAGCGAGGTTGTCAAGGCCGCCACGATGCCGCCGGTCTCTTCAAAGGTGGTGAGCTTCAAGGTGATGGCCGCGCGGATGACGGCTTCCTGCCATTCATAAGCGATCGAAAGACGGCGCACCCATTCCAGCCAGTAGCTGCGCGTGCGTTCCTCGAAGTCCCGCACCGTGGAGATGATATCGCCCATGAAGGGTTCGTCCGGCCCGAGCACCAGATGCAGGGGCCGGATGATGGCGAAAGGCGTCTCTTGCTGAATGTAGGAAAGCGGCGCGTCGGTGGTCAGCCGCACCAGCGGCGGCTCGCCATAGGTGATGTGACTGGAGCCCGCCACCTGCCGCTTGGTCACATTGCCATAAAATTGAGTGGGCCGCACCCTTATCGCGATGCGCGGCAAGCCGGCAACGGGCTGGATGACCCGCATCAACTGGGGCGGGCGCAGCAGCCGGTCGAAATTGCGCAGGCGCGGCGCGAAATCGGTGATTTTTATCTGCGCGCCATCTTCGGCCGTCAATATCGTGGTGACGATGGCCGTATTGCGCTCATAATGGGAGTCGGCCTGGACTTGGCGGTCCAGCAAGACGTCGCAAAAGCCTTTCTCCTCATCACCGGTCAGCAGCCGGCTGAACACCGGATCGCCGTCGAAACGGGGAAAGCACCACCACACCATCTGCGCCTTGTTGTTGATCAAGGCAGCGATGCGGCCATTGCCTACGACGGCGAGATCCACCGGGCCAGTCATCTTGGCGACCTCATCGCGCCTCCATCCCGGCAGCGCCCACCAGCCATTGGCGCACGGCGCGCGGCGAGCCGAAGACATGGTCGGCGCCGGGAAAATGGCGTCCCACCGAAAATCCGCGTCCACCCAATCGCGGCAGTACACGAAAGACATCCAGGTCGGTGGTGTCGTCGCCACCGAACAGGATGCTGCGGCCCGCGAACGGCTTTTGCTTGGCCAGTTCCACCACGGCCGTACCTTTGTCTACGCCCAGCGGCAGCGCCTCGATCACCGCCTTGCCGTGCAGGATGCGCACCTTCTCGGCTTCGAACAGACGGGCGTGCTTTTCCATTGCGGAGACCAGCACGGGTTGGGCTTCCGGTGCGAGGCGGTAATGCAGCGCCAAGGCACAACGCTTGTCCTCCAGGAGCAGGCCCGGAATGTTGTCGGCCAGTCCGGCGAAAACTTCCAGGACCTTTTCCGACACAGGCTGGGTGCGCGCCACCACGCCATCGGCGCCGCGAATCTCTCCGCCATGCGCGCCAATGGCAGCCGGCTTGAAAGGCGCAAAAAGCCGGTCGATACCCTCCAGCGACCGGCCGCTGACAAAGGCCAGTGCGCCGGACAGATGCTGCGTCAACCGCTCCAGCGCCTTGATGAGATCGCGCGGCACCTTCACCCGCTCCGGCGTCTGTGCCAGATCGAGCAGGGT
>DATBCP010000327.1:0-3396 GCA_036270435.1 Rhizomicrobium sp.
ACTGCCGCTGAAGAATCCCGTTCGCCGCGCCGTGCAGCCGGTGCCCGGCCGGCTGGTGCTGTTTCCCTCTTACATGTGGCATGGGACCATCCCGCTCCAGGCCAGTTCGCCGCGCACCACGATCGCCTTTGACGTCACGACGCGATAACGCCCTATTTGCGGCTAAGACGGTGTCGGGCTGACGGAATTCAGCTTGTATGCCAATGTATAACGTTCCTCATAGCAGCTGCGCGAAGGCACGTTGCCCCGATGGAGCACTGCGCCGCGCGCGATCACCAGCCGTCCCGGACGGGGTGAAATGGCAAATTCGGCATCCTCGTCATCGTTGTAATAGATGGTTTCGCCACCCCAATCGGGCTGCCATTCCAGATTCGCATAATAAAGCGCCGTAACATGCCGTTCGTGTGCCGCGCAGTCCCGGTGGATGTAGTAGGCATCCCCATAAACGCTGCAATTGACGTAGGCGCGCTGATCCGTGAAGTGTTCGTCCGGGAACAGCGTTTCCACCGTTTGCCGCAAACCGCGAAGAAAACTGTCGGTGGCAATTGTTTCCGGCGCAATGTTGCTAACCGCGACGAGACCCGGCACGCCAGCCCGGCTTTTTTCCGATCGCACATAATGCATGGTTTTGACGGAGGCGCCGATCCGCTGCTGCATCAGGGGCTCGACCATGCCATCGCATATGAAAAGTTCGCGGCCTGAGATCATCGACTTGCGGATTTTGGGCTTGGTGTCGGTCATGTCTGCTCCGAAGGACAATTTGCGCGAGCTGTAGACACTGTTCCAGGGGCTTGCTCCGATTGCAACGGCTGGCAATACTTCACGGCAAAGAGGGGAAAAGTCATGCGGCGCTTGTTCTGCGGAATCGCACTCCTGTATCTTCTGACGGTGCCGGGTCTTGCCCAACCGGCGCCGGACGTCGCCAATATCGCCGTGGCCCGCATCGACGACCTGGGCACGCCCTTCGATCTCAAGGCCAATCTGTACCTTCCCACGCAAAGCACACAGCCCGTTCCCCTGCTCCTGTACATTCATGGCAAAGGCGGCAGCTATGACGATCCGCGCGACAAGGTGGTCCTGCGCGTGCTGGCCGCGATGCGGGCGCAGAACATCGCCCTCGCCCGCATCGACTATCGCAGAAGCGGCCGGATGCCTGAGATGCTGTTCGACACCAAGGCCTATATCCGCTTTTTCCGGGCCCATGCCGCGCAATATCACATCGATCCGGCGCGCATCGGCATCTGGGGCGTGTCGCGGGGCGGCAATCTTGCCGCCATGCTGGCGGTCACCGGAGACGTGAAGGCGCTGGAAGGCGATATCGGCGGCAATACCGGCCAGTCCAGCCTGTTGCAGGCATCGGTGATTGAATCGCCGCTCACCGACCTGTTCCTGTCCAGCGACGACAAGGCTGCAGCGATGTTCGGGGACTATCTCGGGACCAATGAAGCGGACTCCAAGGCCATTGTCGCGGCCTACCGCAAGCATGACACCCGGAGCTCCTGGTGGAAGGATGTTCAGCGTATCGAGCAGGTCAATCCGTTGAATTATGTGGGCAAGAATTCGCCGCCGGCACTGATCATCTGCGGCGGGCTGGATCCTGCCAATGTCATCCTCAATTGCAGCGCCATGTTCGACAAATACATCCAGCAGGGCGCGGTGGCATCCTATTATGCGCTTTCCACCGGCACCCATGTGCGGGTGGGCACGGCGATCGAACAGGCGGCCATTCGCTGGCTCTCCGAAAGACTGGCGTCAAAACCACCGCCGCTGTTTCCGGATCAATAGATCGGGATCACCAGCGATAGGAAAGCCGCATCATCCCTCCGTCGGGCGCCGGCTCCAGCGAGGTTTCGATGTTATAGCGCTGCTTGAAGCGCGTCCCCAGTGCGAAGGAATAACCCGCGGCAATGCCGGAGCTGGCCAAGGTGTCATACCAGCGATGCTGCCTGGCTTGGACGCGGCTATAGGAGACGAACTGGGTTGCCGCGAAGGCCGGCAGGCCATATTCCCAGCCATAGCGATGCCAAAGAAAGGACGAGCCGGAGGCCGCCAGCGCAGTCGTTTCCGACGGGAATGATTTGTAATCGGAGCCGTCCGGCCTTTGCTCGCGCACGATATTCTTGAGCGCATAGACCGTTCCCACGGTCAGCGTGGTTTCCACCAGCAACTGAGCGATGCCGACCTTGTCGTTCTTGTAGTAAGCGATGCCGGCCGCCACCACGGGCAAGGCGATGGCGACGCCAGTACCCAGAGTCTCAATGTTTTTCTCGGTCGAGGTCAGCGGCGTCTTGTTGACCGTGAAGGCCCGAACCTCTTGGCCACCGCACACAAAAATAATGGCCGCGCAGGCAGCCGCACGCAAAGACCTCATCGCTCACCTGTGAGATGCCCGCTTTCTATGGCATCTCCCCGGCAGCGCGGCAATCATTCAAAAGCTTGATTGGCATTGGGAATTTTTCGGAAAATGCAGGCTCCTCGAACCACCTAAATTTACGTTCATGCGTTGTTCATGTGAGCTTTGCGAGGGTGCACCAGCCGGCAAAACACCCGGTCCTGGAGGCGACAATGAGACGCCACACTTTGATATCCACGCTTTTTGCCGGCGCGGCCCTCACCATGCTGGGCGGTTGCGCCTCCTATGACGATTACGACCACGGCTATCGCGGCGGCGCGTATTATGGCGGCGGATATTACGAGCCCGATTACTATGGTCCTGCCTATTATGGCGGGGCCTATTATGGCGGCGGCCGCGCCTATGCCCCCCGGGGCGGCGCCGACGGCGGCGCGCATCGCGAGCATCATGACGGCGATCATGATGGGGCTCGCGGCGACGGCGACCATCGCGAATTCCACCGCGGCGACAATGACGGCAATCGCAATTTCAGCCGGAACCAGCCGCAGCAGAATGCCCAGCCGGCGCAGCACGCGCCCCAGCAGGCGACATCGTCTGGTGGCGGCAGCAACGGCTCGCGCAGCGGACAGGATGGCGGCGGCTCGCAGTCCGGCAACAAGTCCAGTGGCGGATCCTCCAATGGTGGCTCCTCCAATGCTGGACCAAGCGGACGCTTCGGCCATCCCGGCACGCCCAACAATCCGCTTTAGCGCGGGCGCCCCTGACGCAAGCCCAGCACACTCAGGCGCGTGCGCGCCGCCAAGGAGCCCACGAATTTTTGCAGCACCTCGTGCGACCTTGTCCCCGTCACCGTGACACTTTCACTTGGCGGATGCGTCGTTTCTCCCCACACCGGCAACAGCGCCTAGGCCAGCAATGGCATCAAGGCGAGCACGTCGCGGGCAAACCAGCGACACCTCATCTGCTGCCTTATTACTAATGCGGTAGTAGTATTCTACTACAAGCCTAAGCGAGCAACAGCAAGTACGAATCGGAAAAAGCGC
>DATBCP010000328.1:0-10768 GCA_036270435.1 Rhizomicrobium sp.
ATCTGGTCCCAGATCTTCTCGACCTCGGCCGGATCGCGCCCCTCCAGGAAGCGCGCCAGATGCTTTTCCACAATGTAGCAAGCAGGCTCGCCGCCGGTGGTCACGGCAAAACCGGTGACTCCGTTCTCGGCCTCAATCTCCACCACCAAAGTGCCAAGCACATTGATGCCGAAGCTTTGGCGCGACTGGCGGTATTCGGGATAACGCGACATCGGGGTGGCGATGTGATCGTCGATCCAATGGTCGCCGCCCTGGTCGTGATAATCGGCGCCGCCACCGCGCACCACAAAGGCCCGCACTTGCCGGATCTTGGGAAAAGCCACGGAACTCCCTCCACCACCCATAGTTTCCCGGTAGCGTAGCGCCCCAAAAACTGGGAGGAAAGATACCGCTGCTGGGACAAAAATGCTGCCGTCTCAAGGAACCACCGGCCTGGCCCCACGTTGTCCTACTTGTGAGGCGTTGATCATGGATCAGCAAATCACAGCGAGCGGCGAGGATAGGTGTGAAAAGCCTATGCCCCGCCGCTCTTGTATTGAACCCTCTAGTGCATCGTCACGCCGTCGTTCGGCCTGGGAACCGGCCGGGGCCAACTGGTCCAGCGCCTATCCTGGGAAATATCGCCTTGCGGCGCATCCCAAGGCAGGGATTCCAGCCCATTCAAGTCGTAGACGATCTTGCCATCCTTGATGGTCAGTTCCGCCACCAGCTTCTGCGCGCCGTCCATCCGGGTGTTGACCATGTCGGTGAAGCCAAAATGGCCCTTCTGCACGCTTAACACCGCGACATCGGCCACCGACCCGACCGACAGATTGCCCAGTTCGTCATGCTTGATCTCATGGGCCGGATGCGCAGTCATGTCGGCCACCACCTCCTGCAAAGTCAGGCCGATGGCCATGAATTTGCTGGCGACGTTGAGCATGCCCTTGGTGGAGCTGTTCATGGCGTCGACATGCAGATCGGTCGATATCGAGTCGGGTTTGAACCCCTGTTTGATGAAGGGTATCGCCAGCGACCATTTGAAACTGCCGCCGCCGGTGCCGGTGTCAAAAATGATCCCGCGCGCCCGGCCTTCGATCATGCCTTTTTGCGGCCCCTTGGTCACCGGATCCTGCTCGTGGCGCAGGCCGGAATACATATGAGTGTAGATGTCACCCGGCCTGAGCTTCTTGGTCAGCAGATCGTAGAGCGGCCGCGTCGGACGGTCGGCGCCGAAATCCACCATCACGGGAATGTTGGCCTTGGTGCCGGCGATCACCGCCTGCTCCACCGGTATCCATTCCGGCCCATTGAAATGCGCCGTCTTGATGCCCACGATCAGGCCGGGATAGCGCTGCGCCATCTTGGCGGTGGCCTCGCCGTCCATGTCCGAGGTGTTCTGCTCGTATTTCCCGCCACGCATGCCCGCGCCCACGATATTGAGCATCACCAGGATGCGGGTCTTGGCGCGATCGACGATGCGATCCTTGAAATCCTCGAAGTTGCGCCAGCCGGAGCAGCCGGCATCGATCACGGTGGTGACGCAATTGCGGAAGGTGAACCCGTCCGGCTGAATGCTGAGATCGCCGGCGTAGGAACCGCGCTCGCCCGTGCCCGTGTAATTATGTGTATGCAGATCGATCAGGCCCGGCGTGACATACATGCCATGCACGTCGATGGTTTTTATCGCATTGCCGGGCTTGAGATTGGGCGCGACCTGGGCGATGTGGCCATCCTTAATGGCCACATCCATCACCGCATTGACATGGTTCTTGGCGTCGATGACATGGCCGCCGCGCAGCAACAAGTCATAGGCGGGCTGCTGGGCCGCAGCGCCGGATGCGGCAAACAGCAAGGCGCTGCCGGCCAGCAGCGTCTTCAATATTGCTTTGCTCATGCTTTGGTCGCCGTCCAGGTGGCGGGACCGTATTCGCCCATATTGACATTGCCGGACATGGAGTTGCCGCGGACCGAGCCTTCAAAGCTCCAGTGAATGCCATTTCCCGGCACCACCATGTTGCTTTGCAGCTTCACCTGATCGCCATGAATCGAGCCCTGCAATGTCCCGTTGTAAATCTCGCCCTTATGGTCGCCGGTCAGGCTATTGCCGTCCTGCTTCAAGGCGAAATGCTGTTCACCCCTGCCGCAGGAATACTGGATGTTGACCGCCCAGGTTCCGGCCATCGCCGCAGGCGTGCCGCCCGGCACGGGCGGATTGGGATAATGTCCGGGATCGCTGAGAATCTTGAAAAGCGCATCGGCCAGGATGGTGTCTTCGCCTTTGTCCATCATGTAAGGCATCAGGGTGATGCTGCTGGCCATCGCATCGGGCCGGTGGCCGGACGCCGGTTCCGTCATGATGCGGGGCGTGCCATCGTTGAGGCGCTTCTCCAATTCGGTGCCGGTGATGCCCACCTGGGCGCCATCCCAGCTGATGCGCAGCCGCGTCGCCCGGTTGGACAGGCCCTGAGGTTCCAGATATTCGAACTGCAACCCCTTGATCGGCTTCAGCCGCGTTTCGACGGTCTGCATCCAGCCGCGCCACATCTTCTGCTCGCCGTCATGGTCGCGCTTGTACCATTGGCGCACCGCCGCCAGCAGCCCCATGGTTTCCTCCTTGGAGCATTTCAGGGCACGGCCGTAATTGTGATGCGGCGAGGCCTGGAACCAGGCCGCCTTGATCAGGTCCGCCTTGCCCAAGAGCATGCCGGAGGATTGTGGCGCGCGCAGGCATTTGCCGCCCGAATAGCCGACGAAGCTGGCGCCCTGCTTCATATAGACATTGGGACTCATCGGCTCTTCCGCCGCCGCATCCACAAAGACCGGAATATTCTTTTCCTTGGCGATGGCGATGATGGCGGGAATCGGCAAAACGCTCTTGGCCTCCCGGGGATCGGACATCACATAGATCATGGCGGTGCGCGGCGAGATCTTCGCCCGCAGCTGATCGGGGGTCTCGACCTCGATCACCTCGGCTCCCACCACCCGGACACCGACGTCATAGGGATTGCGCGAATGCTTGGGGATGATGACCTGGTCTTTGGCCTTGACGTAAGGCAGGGCCTGGCACTTCTCGACATTGCTGCCGGCGACGCAGGCGATGGTGGCCAGAATAATCGCCGCTTCGCAGCCATTGGTGACCATGGCCGATTCACAACCGTTCAGCCGGGCCAGCTCCTTGCCCACGCCTTCCATCATTTCGTCCATTTGGACGTAATAGTGCCCGGCCTCGAACATGGCCTGCTTGACTTCCGGCAGCGAACGCGAGCCGCTGATGATGGTATAGGTGCCCCGGGCATTGAGGATCGGCCGCACGCCGACCCGCGTGAAGATATTGTCTTCGGGCGTGCCGGTATGGACCACCGAGTCGTGGGCAGCCGGCCCGGTGCCGGCGACCGCGGTGACCGGAGCCATGGCGGCAGCACCCGCCACCATGCCGGAGGATTGCAGAAGATTGCGCCTTGACCATTTACCGAACATGTTCAGGTTCCTCAGATATAGGCGATGACGTCGATTTCGATCAGCGAATTGCCGGGAACACCCGCAGCAGCCGTTGTGGTGCGCACCGGCGGCGGCGAGCCCCAATCGAAGCTGCGATAGACCGCGTTCATGCGGTCATAATCCTTCAAGTCGGCGAGAAAAACGCTGACCTTCAGGCATTTCTGCAGCGAAGAACCGGCATCCTCCAGGTTCTTTTTTATCTCCTCCAGCACGCCCTTGGTGTGATCCTCGATGGTGCCGGGCTTGTGATAGCCCACGCCCGCCAGGAACAGCATGTTGCCGTAGGTGACGGCGCGCGAGAACATCGGCGGTGTGGCGTGCGGCGGGTTGGGCGCCGGATAGGGCGAGCGCTTTTCCATCTTGGGCTGGGCCTGGGCGCTCTTGGCGACAAGCGCGGCGCCCGCCGCGGCAGCGGCGACCTTGGCACCGTTCCTCAAAAGCTCGCGACGCGATCCTCGTTCCATGACAACTCCCCTGATGGTTTTGGGAAGCTTATCGAAGGATGGTACGGGGGCCAATGGCTTATTTCCCTGATCGCTGGCCCAAGGCCTCAGGAGGCCAGCGACGCGCGGAATAGAGGTGGATTTCCTTCCCGCGCGCTGATTGTCCTGTCAGACCGCATAGGCTCGCAGGAACGCATCCACGCCCGCTTCGGCAGCGATCTTTATCTCATGCGCGGTGATGGTTTTTTCGCCATGAAGCCTTCGCTCCACGAGATCGGCTTCGACCAGGCCACGGAAGTGCCATGTCGCCAGCATCGGATCGGCCTTGCGCAGATGGCCGGCCACCATTTCCCGGTCCAATGCCGCCGCCAGCCTGCGCCATTGCGGCTGGACAAAACGCGCGCGCAGCAGCTCGCCCAATTCCGACCGTCGCGCCTCCGTGATCAAGGCTTGTTCGACAGCGATCAAGTCCTCGGATAGCCGGGCTTCCAGAAGGGCGCGGGTGAAATTGAGCAGGCGGGTTTTCAGCTTTCCGGGACGCGTCAGACAAGCGAAGACCTCATCCGCGGGATCGCGGATCACCTGTTCCAGCGCTGCGGCAAAAAGCTGCTCTTTGGAGTCGTAATAGCCGTACAGCGTGGCTTTCGACCCCCCCACCCGTTCCGAAATGTCGGACATGGTGGTGCGTTCAAAGCCATTTTCTTTGAACAATTCCCAGGCATTGCCGACGATCTCCCGCCGCTTCTCATCTGATTTCACACGCATTTTTCGATTCGACTCCTTTTCCGTACCAGGTAGTACACTTTTCGCTTGACACTCGAAAGCCTCTTCCTTTATTTAAACCGTACGGTACGGTTTTAAAAGGGAGCAGGACGCGATGAGGCCTTTTTTCTACGATCATCAGTTACGGCGTGGCGCGGCCGCCCTCCTGAGCGGCACAGCGATTTTTGCGCTCTCGGCCTGCGCATTCATTCCCGACCTGGGACCGGCGCCCGAGCCCAAGCCGGCGGCGGATTATGCCGCAAGCAAAAGCTTCGCTGCCGCCACGTCCGAATGGCCGTCGGATCATTGGTGGAAGGCTTATGGCGACGGGCAGCTTGACGGCTTGATCGAGGAGGCGCTGGCAGCGTCACCCGACCTGGCGCAAGCGCAAGCGCGTGTGCATCAGGCGGAAGCCTATGCCCAGCAGACCGGGGCCAGCCTTGGCCCGCATCTCGATGCCGTGGCATCGGTCGGCGAGGTCAAGCAGAGCTACAATATGGGCATTCCCCCGGCCCTGGTCCCCCACGGCTGGCAGGACACCGGCAGCGGCGCGCTGTCCTTGAACTGGCAGATTGATTTCTTCGGCAAGAATCGCGCCCTGCTGGCCGCGGCCACTTCTGAAGTCCAAGCGGCTGAGACGGAGGCAGCGGCAGCGCGTCTCACGCTTTCGACCGCGGTTGCAGCAGCCTATGCCGATCTCGACCAGCTTTATGCCGACCGTGACGCCGCGGAGAACGCGTTGCGCGTGCGCAGTGAAACCGAGCAGCTGATCACCCAGCGCTGCGCCCAGGGACTTGAGACCCGGGCGGCGCAGGACCGGGCGCATGCCGGCCGCGCCAGTTCGGAAGCAGAACTTGCCGCCCTGGATGAAGCCATCGGCCTCACCAGGAACCGCATCGCCGCCCTGGTCGGCAAAGGTCCCGACCATGGCCTGTCCATTGCCCGGCCCAAGCCCGGCGCCGTCCGCGGCTTCGGCCTGCCCGCCGATCTGCAAGCCGAACTGATCGGCCGCCGGCCCGATGTGGTGGCGGCGCGGCTGACGGCGGAGGCCGAAGCCAAGCGGATCAAGGCGGCCAAGGCGGACTTCTACCCCAACGTCAATCTGGTGGGCCTGGTCGGCTTTCAGTCGCTGGGCCTCAACATGCTCACCAAATCCGGCTCCAGCTTCGGCAGCGTCGGCCCGGCGGTCACCCTGCCGATCTTTGAGTCCGGAGAACTGCAAGGCGCCTATCGCGGCGCCCGCGCCAAATATGACGAAGCAGTCGCAACCTATGATGCGACCTTGGTGCGCGCCTTGAGGGAAGTCGCCGACAGCGCCGTCAGCGCCAGGAAGCTGGATGCCCGCTTGGCCAAAAGCAGCGAAGCGCTCGATGCCGCGCAAGGTGCTTACGACCTCACCCGGCAGCGCTATTCCAAGGGCCTTGGCACCTATCTCGATGTGCTCACAGCCGAAGACGCCTTGATCGCCAACCGCCGCACGGTTGCGGATCTGCAGACCCGTGCCTTCAGCCTCGATGTCGCCCTGACCCGTGCGCTGGGCGGCGGCTATCGCATTTGAGCCCCCTTCCCAACTTTAAAAAAGGAACCACTCCCATGAACACTCACGTGAATCCCGAACTGTTGGAAATCGCGCAGCGGTCCGCGCCGGAACCCCAGACCGCGCGCAAGAAACTCTTCATCGCACTCGCAAGCGGCGTGGCGCTGATCGGCCTTGGCTTTGGCGCTTATCAGACCTTTATCGCTTCCCACCATGTCACCACCGACAATGCCTATGTGGATGCCGATGCCGCCCAGGTGACCGCCTTGACCAGTGGCCCGGTGAAAGAGGTGCGGGTGGTGGACACCCAGGCCGTAAGGAAAGGGGACATACTGGTGGTGATCGACGAGACCGACCGCCGGCTTGAACTCAGCCAGGCGCAGTCGGCGCTGGGCGACATCGGGCGGCGGGTGCAGGGTTACCAGGCCAACAACACCGCTCTGGACGGCCAGATCTTGGCCCGCCAGGCCGATCTTGCGCGCGCCAAAGCCGAGCTTGCCCGCGCCAAGGTGGATTATGGCCGGCGCCAGTCGCTGGCCGGCAGCGGCGCCATCTCGGGCGAAGAGCTGACCAGCTTCAAGACCGCGCTCGACGCCGCCGAGGCCGCATACGACCAGGCCGCGGCCAATGTGCAAGGCGCGAAAGGCTCCTACGAAGCCAACAATGTGCTGATCTCGGGCTTGCCTTTGGATCAGAACCCGCAAGTGACCGCCGCGCGCTTCCGCATGCAGCAGGCGCAGGTGGCCTTGAACCGCACCGTGATCCGCGCGCCGATTGATGGCGTGGTGGTCAGGCGTTCGGTGCAAGTGGGCCAGATGGTGCAGCCGGGCACGCCGCTGATGACGGTGGTGCCGGTGGGCCAGGCCTATGTCAACGCCAACTTCAAGGAAGTGCAGCTCGAAAAAGTCCGCGTTGGCCAGCCGGCCGAACTCACCAGCGATCTCTACGGCGATGGCGTGGTCTATCACGGCCGCGTGGTTGGCTTCTCCGGCGGCACGGGTGCGTCGCTTTCTATCGTTCCCGCCCAGAATGCCACCGGCAACTGGATCAAGGTGGTGCAGCGCCTGCCGGTGCGCATCGCGCTGGAGCCGAAAGAACTCGCCGCCCATCCGCTGAAGGTCGGGCTTTCCATGAATGCCGACATCCACCTCGCCAATTAATCCAACAGGGGGACAGACATCATGACCGCCATCGCGATGCCGGCCGCAGCGTCGGCCCGACCTCTCACGGGAGCGCCGTTGATCGCCGGCGCCCTGCTCATCGGATTGGGAAATTTCCTGGTGGTGCTGGACACCACCATCGCGAATGTGTCTGTCCCCACCATCGCGGGCTCGCTGGGCGTGTCGTCCACCCAGGGCACCTGGGTGATCACCTCTTATGCCGTGGCTGAAGCCATCACAGTGCCTTTGACCGGCTGGCTGTCCAGGCGGTTCGGCGCCCAGCGCGTGTTCCTCAGCTGTTACATCGGCTTTGCCATCGTCTCCCTGCTTTGCGGTCTTGCCAGCTCGCTGGGCATGCTGCTGGCCTGCCGCGTGCTGCTGGGCTTGGTCGGCGGGCCCATCATGCCGCTGTCGCAGATGCTGCTCTTGCGCATTTTCCCCAAGGAGAAGGCCACTTTCGGCACGGTGCTATGGGCCATGACCACGCTGATCGGGCCAGTGGCTGGGCCCATCCTGGGCGGCATCATCTGCGATTCCATCGGCTGGTCCTGGATATTCTTCATCAAGGTCCCGATTGCGGCCGGCGGCGGCTTGGTTCTGCTCTATCTGCTGCGCGGTCAGCCGGACCCCAAGGGCCCCGCCAAGGTTGACAAGATGGGTCTGGGGCTTCTGGTCCTTTGGGTGGGCGCGCTCCAGATCATGCTGGATGAAGGCCGCAACAAGGACTGGTTCGCCTCCAGCGAAATCTGTGTGCTGGCAGTGATCGCGGTGATCGGCTTCATCGCCTTTCTGATCTGGGAACTGACCGAGGCCAACCCTATCGTGGATCTGCGCATCTTCCGGCATCGCGGCTTCGGCGCGGCGGCTACGACCTATGCGGTTGGCTTTGGCGCCTTCTTCGCCAGCATCGTGATCCTGCCGCTCTGGCTGCAGACCAATATGGGCTACACCGCCACCTGGGCGGGCTACGCCACGGGCATCATGGGCATCCTTGCCGTACTGTGTGCGCCATTGGTCGGGAAGGCCGTGGACCGCGTGGATGCACGACTGATCGTGTCACTGGGCATCCTGTGGCTTGCGGCCGTGATGGTGTCGCGCATGAGCTTCACCCCCGACGTCACGTTCCTTCAAATGGCCTGGCCCACCCTGCTCACCGGGCCGGCCATGGTGATGTTCTTCGTGCCGGTGACCGGATTGGCCATGGCCAGCGTGGGTCCGCATGAGCAGGCCAATGCCGCCGGCCTTTCCAACTTCATGCGTACCCTTGCCGGCGCTTTCGCGACATCCCTGGTGCAGACGGGATGGTCGAACGCAGCCCGCACGAACCAAACGGAATTGGCAGGGGCGATGCATAACGGCCAGGCCACGATCGATGCCATGACGGCCAACGGCGCGCCGCACGACACCGCGGTGACCATGCTGTCGGGGCTGGTCGAAAGTCAAAGCATCACGCTCGCCACTCTCAACATGTTCGCCGACATCGCGATCTGTCTCGTCTTCGCCGCCGGGATCATTTGGCTCGCCCCGAAGCCAAAAGGACCCATTGATACCAGTGGCGCGCACTGAACCCTCCCGCGATTTCGCCGATCACGAACAGGCGCGCACCTTTAGAATAAGAGCAAAATCATGCATGCATTTCTCTTTCCATCCTGGCCGCCTATGCCTTGGCGCCCCTGGCCGGCATTGCGCAATGAGGCCGAACCGGGATTGTCATTCCAACCAGCTAGGCGTCGGAGAAGAAGCGATGCCCACCCCGACTCCCGCAACTCTTCAACCTCTATCTTCACAAAAGGAGCATGACATGAATAGCGAGATCATTCCCGGTCTTGGCCACAACCTGTCGCTACACGTTGATGACCGGCTGCTCGTTATGGCGTTTTCGCCGGAGTTTCCCGGCTTGGGCGCGACCATGCCGGTTTTTGCCACCGCCTTTCTGGTGGGGTTTCTGGAATGGGCCTGCATCGAAGCGCTGCGCCCTTATCTGCCGGACGGCGAGAATACGGTGGGCAGTCAGGTCTATCTCAGCCATCGCGCGGCGCGGCTCATGGGCGTGAAGCTCACCGCCCAGGTCGAACTCGTCGAGGTGAAAAGCGGCACTCTTCGCTTCCGTGTGGACTGCTTTGACGAAGATGGCCTTGTTGCGTCAGGCTTTCATGAGCGCATGCTGGTCCATGTCGACCGCTTCGCGACCACACTTTCCAGCAACACGGCCCTTGCCGCAGCCTGATCAACCGCTGAACGAAAACGCGATCGGCACTACCGCGTCCAGCGTGCGGGCGGGAAAGTCCGCCGGCAAGGCCGGCAGCGGCTGCGCCCGCTGGATCAAGGCCAAGGCCTCCGCATCCAGAATGGGCCGCCCACTGCTTTTGGCGATCTCGCACGCTTGCACCTTGCCGTCCGCATCCATCACGAAATGCAGCATCACCACGCCTTCGATCCGGGCCTGGCGGGCGGCGCGGGGATATTGCTTGAAGCGATTCAACTGCGCGAGCACGCGGCCGAGATAGCTGTCGCGTGTCTCACCCGCCGGCCTTTGTGGCGCGGCCGCGGGTACCGGCGGTGCCGGCGCGGCCACAGGTTGCTGCGTCACCGCAACCGGCGGCGGCGGTGGGGTCCGCACCGTGAATTCCGGCGGCGGCACCGTCACGACACTGGGCGCCACCAGCTTGGGCAACGGTTTGACCTCTTCCACCAGCTTGGTTTTTTTGGGCGTGATCTGCACCGACAGTTCTTGCATGAGCCCGGGGCGGGCGACGTGCACAGCCGTCAGCGCCATCGCCAGGATGAGCGCATGCACCGCGACGGTGATGCCTATGCCGGCCAGCTTGTCAGTATCCAAACGCGCCCGCTGCCGCTTTGGGCGGACCGGACGGGCGACATCGAACGCATCCAGAGGAAAAGGACCCGTCATTGGGCGGCCTCCGCAACGGCTATGTCTTCCGTCATGGCCGTCATCGGCACACGGCGCCGGCGTTTCTTCCACCACATGACCAGGCCGGTAACGATGAACAGCGAGGGCACCAGGCCGGACAGGAACACCAGGAAGCGCCACACCGCACCCAAGCTGCCGTCATGCACCGGACGCATCCAGGCGAGAAAACGCTCCGAATTGTCGCGCTTGGCGAGCACCTTGCCATTATAGGGGTCGATCAGCAGCGCGGCATTGATGGCGGCGTTGCTGAGATAATTCACCGTGATCGGCTGGTCGGGGCGTGCCGGTATGGTGACACTGCGCAACTTGAGGTCCGGAACGGCGGCCGTCGCCGCCATGACCGCTTCGGTGGCGCCCAGCGTCTTGCCATGTTGTGGCTCGATCCGCGGCAGGCGCACACCTGCCGCATTCAGTCCCATGGTCTGGGGCCAGGCGATCACCACCCCGGAAAAAC
>DATBCP010000329.1:0-3009 GCA_036270435.1 Rhizomicrobium sp.
ATGCGAAGACACGGGCATGGAAAATACTCCGACAATAAAGGCAGGCGCAGGGACACTATCCCCATCCGCGGCCCTGGGCTAGAAGACCGGTCATGACGCGATTTTCCGTGCTGGGTTTTCTTCTGCTCTCCACCGCGGTCCAGGCCACGCCGGCCCACCAGGACTGGGCGGTTCGCCATCAACCCGACCGTTTTGTCGACCGGATGATGATGGAAGCCTGGGCCGATGCCGACAAAGGTCCCGCCCGCATGGCGCTGTATTGCGACACCGAAACCGGCTTCCGCGTCATGTTCCTGCCGCACCGTGCCTTGATGCCGGAAGGTCCCGGACAGGTGACATTGACAATCGACGATGCCAAACCGGTCACCTTGAATGACGACGCCTTCGGCGACGACACCACCAATGTGGTGACCGTCCACGACACCGACCGCGTCCAAGTGGCGCTTTCGCGCGCCCATCACGTCTCGGCGCAGTTTCATTACGGCCCGGCGCCGGTCGGTCAGGACAGCTTCACCTTCGGGGATCTGGCGGCCGAGCGTTCGACGCTGATGAAGGTCTGTCCGCTGCCCAAACACCCAAATCCCTGACGCTCACATCACGAAGGAAAGCCCCAGGCACAGGATCAGCCCCATCACCGCAATGATGGTTTCCAGCACCGACCAGGTCTTGAACATATTGGGCAGGTTCATGCCCATATATTCCTTCACCAGCCAGAAACCCGCATCATTGATGTGAGAGAAGAACAGCGATCCCGCTCCAATCGACAAGGCCATCAGCGCGGGATTGAGGCTCGGATTGACGGTGACGGTCGCCGCCATCAGCCCCGATGCGGTGACGATCGCCACCGTGGCGGAGCCGGTGGCCAGCCTGAGGATCACCGCGGTGAACCAGCCCAGCAGAAGCGGGCTGAGATGCACCTGCTGCGAGGCATTGGCGATCACCGCGCCCAAACCGACATCGATCAAGGTCTGCTTGAGCGCCCCGCCCGCGCCGATGATCAACATGATGGCGGAGATGGGAGGCAAGGCATCGCCCAACAGCTTGCCGACGGCACGGGTGTCCTTGCCCAGGAAAAACCCGAAGGTGAACATGGACAGGATCACCGCCAGCAGCAGCGCGACGATCGGATTGCCGAAGAAGTCAAACAGCCGGTGCACCGGATGGTTCGCCGGCAGTGCCAGATCCATCGCCGCCTTGCCCAGCATCAGCAGGATGGGAAACAAAATGGTGAAGATGGTGGCGGCGAGGCCGGGCGAACGGTATTTGTCGTCCTTGTGGGTCAAGCGTCCCACCAGATCCACCGGCGGCGCGGCCGTGGCGCGCGGCGCGATCCAATAGGTGTAAAGCGGGCCGGCGACCACCGCGATGGGGATGGACATCAGCAGGCCCAGGATCAGGGTACTGCCCAGATCGGCCTTCATGGCGTCTATGGCGATCATCGGACCCGGATGAGGCGGCACCAGCGCATGCAGCACCGAAAGGCCGGCAAAGACCGGCAAACCCGCCAGCAGATAGGGATTGCCTTTGAGGCCTCCCGGATCGTTGGCGATCCGCAAGCCGACATTGAGAATGATCGGCATCATCAGCACCACGCCCGCCTCGAAGAACAGCGGCAGCCCCAAGATCATCGACACTGCGCACATGGTCCAGGGGATGGCGCTGGTCCCGCCCAC
This sequence comes from Rhizomicrobium sp., assembly GCA_036270435.1. Taxonomy (GTDB): domain Bacteria; phylum Pseudomonadota; class Alphaproteobacteria; order Micropepsales; family Micropepsaceae; genus Rhizomicrobium. The sequence goes on from DATBCP010000329.1 coordinate 1,674, forward strand.
TTTCAGCAGCGCCGAAGAAACGCGTTCCGCGCCGCCGGAACTCGCCAGCATTTCCCCGAACATCGCTCCCAGCGCCAGGAGCACCCCGACATTGGCCAGGGTGTCGCCAAATCCGTTGCGGAAGCTTTTCAGGACCTGATCGGCGGGCGCGCCCGCCAACAGGCCGAGCGCCAGGGCGCCGATCACCAAGGCCGGAAAGGGATGCATCCTCAGCCGGGCGATGGCGATCACCACCGCCAGGATGACGATGACGGCGACCACCAAGAGATACAGGTCGTGCTGCGACATGGAATCCCCCCGGATTCGACTCAGCCGGGTTTCCCCCGGTCCGAGTCTGAACGCTAGCACAACATAGGTTGGTCAGCCGCGTCCTTTATAAGGTGAAACCCCGGTCTCCGGGACCCAAACCCCCGACGGCAGCTTGCCGGATTGCCAGAACACATCGATCGGCATGCCGCCCCGAGGATACCAATAACCGGCGACGCGGATGAATTTCGGCTTGATCGCCTGCTGGACACGCTTGCCGATCTTCACGCTCGTGTCCTCATGGAAGCCGTGAGCGTTGCGGAAACTGTGGAGAAAAAGCTTCAGCGATTTCGACTCCACGATTTTTCCCGCCGGCACATAGTCGATCACGAAATGGGCGAAATCGGGCTGGCCGGTGATCGGACACAGGGTGGTGAATTCCGGTGCCGTGAAGCGCACCAGATAATCGCTGTCGGTGTGAGGATTGGGCACCGCGTCCAGCACAGCCTCTTGCGGCGAAGCGGGAAGCTTCACGGCACGGCCGAGTTGGAGATTTCGCTTCGCCATCCGATCAACTCTCATAAGTGCAAGTCTGGCCATAGGAGGGACGGCGCAGCTTCACCCGCGTCACTTCCGGCAAAGCCTTCTTGGCGCGGAGATAGATGTACCTGGCCAAGTTTTCCAGAGTGGGAACACCCAGATCCCCGATTTCGTTCAGCAAGCGGTGATCGAGATCGTTGCGGATCGCCTGCAGCGCCGCATTCACTTCGCCGAAATCGCGCAAAAAGCCGGTGGCCGGATCAGCCTCGCCGCGCAGCGTCACCTCGGCATAAAAGGAGTGGCCGTGCAGGCGGCGGTTCTCTGCCGCGCCGTTGCCCAGATAATGGGCCGCGTCAAAGCCGAATTCCTGTGAAATCTCGATCATCGGGTCCCAAGGTGCGAAGCGATAGACCAATTTGAAGCCGGGCATATCGGCTTTTTGGACCTTCCGGGTCAAGGATTAACGCGAAAAGCACTTGTCAGGGCGGAAAAGCCCGCAACAATGCCGCCATGCTGAAACATTCCCGCAAACTGGCCGCCTGGCTGATCG
>DATBCP010000330.1:0-5248 GCA_036270435.1 Rhizomicrobium sp.
ATGGAGAGTTTAATTGGCCAGCAGGCGATTGAAGATTGCGCGGGTCGCCCCCTGCAGATCGGCCAACCGTGCCTGGGTTTCGGTGAAGCTGCCGGCCTGCGCCGCGCGCGCCAGCAACGCCTTCAATCCGGGCGTGGCGTCCTCGATATCCGGCATATGATCCAGCGCAATCCGCAGCACTTGAGTCAAAGCATCCTGCAGCCGGGCAGCTGCGATCAGCATATCGGCGTCGGAAACCGACAAAAGGCCGGCGTCGCGCAGCTTCCCAAGCGCCGCGATCGTATTGGTGTCCAATATATCGGGAAGCGCGGGCGCATGGATCAGCTGCAAGCTCTGGGCGATGAATTCGATATCCACCAGTCCGCCGGGCGCGTGCTTGAGATCGAAAGCGTTGCGCCCGGGAAAAGCTTCCGCCATGCGTGCCCGCATGTCGCGGGCATCGGCGATGATGGTGCCGGCCTCGCGCAGCTGGGTAAGCCTTTTGCGGATTTCGCCGGCCACCTGGGCTTGCAGAGCCCGCGGCCCCGCCACCAGACGGGCGCGGGTCAGTGCCATATGTTCCCAGGTCCAGCTCTCGCGCGCGTGATATTCGCTGAAGCTCTTCAAGGACACCGCAACCGGGCCTTTATTGCCGGTGGGACGCAGCCGCATGTCCACTTCATACAAAGCGCCCGCCGCCGTCGGCGTGGTGAGGGCCGCAATCAGCCGCTGCGCCAGGCGTGCAAAATACAGCGGCGTCGGCAGCGGCTTGACACCATCCGACGCTTCGACACCAGGTGGCGCACCGTAAACAAAGACCAGGTCGAGATCGGAACTGGCGGTCATTTCACGGCCGCCAAGCTTGCCCATCGCCACCACCGCGAAGCCGGCACCAGGAATCCGCCCCGCGCTCACCGCCAACTCGTCCTCGACTTTGGGCAAAAGACCGACGATCACCGATTCGGCGATCGCAGCCAGCGCCGGGCCAGCGGCATCGGCCTTTGCGACACCTTCCACGATCTGGACGCCCACCCGAAATACCGCCTCACGAGTGAACCGCCGCGCGCCATCCAGCACGTCTTCATAGTTTTTGCCCATCGCACCGGCGAAAGCCGTGTCGAGCTCCGGGCGCGATGGCAGGCGGCTGAGGAATTCCGCATCCAGAAGTGCGTCCATGATGACGGGGTGGCGCGCCAGATAGACCGCAAGCCTGGGCGCGGAGCCGACGATCTTGGCCAGCAGATCCAGGAAATGCGGCCGCGCCAGGAACAGTGAAAACAGCTGCACGCCCGACGGCAAGTTGGACAGAAAGCGGTCGAACTGGGCAAAAGCCACGTCCGGATCGGCCGTGCTGCTCAAGGCTTTGAGGATAGAAGGAATCAGCTTGGTGAGAAGCTCGCGCGCGCGCTGGCTGCGCATGGCGCGGATGCGGCCATGATGCCAGCCGCGGACGGCGGAAGACACGTGCGCGGCATCGTGAAAGCCCATGGCGAACAGGGTCTCGAGCGTTTCCGGGTCCTCTTCGACGCCGGTGAAGACCAGGTTTCCTTCCGCCGACGCCAGGTCCGGCGCGCTTTCGAACAACCGGGCGTAATGGCCTTGCACATTTTCCAGCACCTGGATCAGGTCGGCGTGAAAATCCGCAGGCGTCTCATAACCCATGAAGCAGGCGATATGGGCGACGCCCGCTTCGCTGTCGGGCAGCGCATGGGTCTGCTGGTCCTCGACCATCTGGAGGCGGTGCTCCAAGGTCCGCAAGTAGCGATAATCGCGCTTGAGGTCTTCACCCACCCGCGCCTCGACCCGGCCGTCCGCGACCAGCGCGTCCAACGCATCCAGGGTGGCGGAGCGGCGCAAACCCGGATGACGCCCGCCCAGGATCAATTGCTGGGTCTGGGCGAAGAATTCGATTTCGCGGATGCCGCCGCGGCCCAGCTTGATGTTGTGGCCCTGAACCCGGATCTCGCCATGGCCGACATGGGCATGAATCTGGCGTTTGATGGACTGGATGTCCTCGATGGCGGCGAAATCCAGGTGGCGCCGCCAGATGAACGGCTTGAGGCCGTCCAGGAATTTCGCACCCGTCTGCGGATCGCCGGCACAGGCGCGCGCCTTGATCATCGCGGCGCGTTCCCAGTTCTGGCCCATCGCCTCGTAATAATCCAGCGCCGCGTCGGTCGAGATGGCGACTTGGGTGGCGCCCGCATCGGGTCTGAGGCGCAGGTCGACGCGAAAGACATAGCCATCCCGCGTGGTCTCGGACAACAGCTTGACCATGCCGCGCACAATGTCCACGGCGGCGCCGCGCGCATCGCCGCGCTTGGAGAAAGGAAATTTGGCAGCGTCGTAGAACACGACCAGGTCGATGTCACTGGAATAGTTGAGCTCAAAGGCGCCATATTTGCCCATCGCCAGGACGGTGAGGCCGCAATCCGCCTCGCTTACATCCGCTATTGCGGCGCGCGCGCTTTCCCCGCGCAACAGATGGCGCAGAGCGGCGCCCACACAGGCATCGGCGAAACGGGTCAGTTCGGCCGTGACCTGGCCCACCCCCCACAGACCGGCAATGTCGGCCATGGCGATGGCGAGCGCGGCGCGGCGCTTGGCAGTGCGCAGTTCGGCCATCGCCTGGGCTTCGCTGGCGGCGCGCGCCGCGCTGTGCGCCAGCAGGATGGCGGCATTGAGCACCGTCTCCGGTCCCGCCGCCAGATATTCGCCCAAGGCGCCCGTTTCGCGCTGGGCCAGCCGGCCAAGATAGGGACTGTTGCCGAACACGGAATCCAGCAGCATCTCGCCGCTGGCAAAGCCGTGGCTGGCAAGCGCCTCTTTCACACGCGCGGCGCGGGCGGGATCGAAAGGCCGCGGGGGAATATGGGGGATGCGAAGCATCCCGCCTTATAGACTATCCGGTGGGAAAATTACTCAGCCGCGCTTTTGAGCGGTGCAGGCGAACGGATCGCGGTTCGGGGGAAACGCAACACCGCCTTGAGTCCGGTCGGCACATTGTCTTCCAGCAGCAGTTCGGCCTGGTGGAAATGCGCCACCGCCGCGACCAGCGAAAGCCCAAGCCCGGTGCCGGGTGAATTGCGGCTTGCTTCCAGTCGCACAAAGCGGTCGATCACGCGCGGCCGGTCGGCTTCGGGAATGCCGGGGCCGCTATCGGCCACCGACAAATCCACACCATCGCCGGTGACGGCGGTGCGGATATGGATCCGTCCGCCGGCCGGCGTGTATTTGATGGCATTGTCCACCAGATTGGCCAGGGCCTGGGCGATCAGGCTGCGGTTGCCTTCAATGACCACCGCCGGTCCGGGCATCAACGTGAGTGCCACCTTCTTTTCCTCGGCCAGGGGTTCATAGAGTTCCGCCACATCGGCGGCGACTTCGCCCAGGGCCAAGGCGGACATGGCGGCGCGGGTGGTACCAGCATCGGTCTCCGCGATCAGAAGAAGGGCATTGAAGGTGCCGATCAGCTGGTCGGTTTCGGCGATGGCGCGCTCTATTTCGGACGCCCCCATTTCATTTTTCAGCACGCCCTGGGCGCTCAATCGCGCCGCCGATTCCTCCAACCGGTTGCGCAACCGGTTTAGGGGCGTGCGCAAGTCATGCGCCACGGAATCCGTCACTTCGCGCATGCCTTTCATCAGCCGCTCGATGCGGTCCAGCATGCGGTTGAGGTTTTCCGACAGCACGTCGAACTCGTCGCCCGAACCGGTCAAGGGGACGCGCCGGGAAAGATCGCCGGCGATGATTTCGCCCGAGGTGCGGTTGATCGTATCCAGGCGCCTCAGCATGTTGCGGCCGAGCAAGGCCCCGCCCGCCGCGCCCAGGACCAGTATCAGCAACACCGTCCAGGGCAAGGTGGTGGTGAACATCCGCTCCGTCAGATAGCGGTCATGCACATCCTGGGCGACCAGCAGCACGAAATCGCCCGGCAGCGCATAGAGGCGCCCACGGGCGCGACGGGTTTCCAGCTTGCCGTTCACCGGCCGCTCGAAATCGAACTCGAACATCTCGCCCGGGGGACCGGAAATCTGCGGCCAGGAATCGCCGGGATAGAGATTGCCCGCCACATAGTGATGCAGGCTGTCATCCAGCAGATAGAGCGCCTGGCCCTGATGCTGCGAACGCGCGCGCACCGTCTCCACCAGACCGGGCAGGCCGAAATGCTGATACTCTTCGGTCAGGCCGGTGATCTCAGCCTCGATGATCTGGTCGGTCTGTTCGTCCAAGGTGCGGCGCGTGTTCCAATAGGTGAAGAACAGCAGCGCCGTCACCGAAAAGGCGAACAACAGCACATAGACAAGAACGATGCGAAAAGCCTGTGTCTGTAAAAGACTGGGCTTAGTGCGCACGGATCATGTAGCCCGCGCCGCGCACGGTGTGCAGCAGCGGCGCCTCGAATCCCTTGTCGATCTTGGCCCGGAGCCGGCTGATATGCACATCGATGACATTGGTCTGGGGATCGAAATGATATTCCCACACGCTTTCCAGCAGCATGGTGCGGGTCACCACCTGGCCGGCGTGCCGCATCAGATATTCCAGCAGGCGGAATTCGCGCGGCTGCAGCTCGATATCGGTGCCGCTGCGCTTGGCGGCGCGGGTCAGCAGATCCAGCTCCAGGTCGCCCACATCCAGCCGGGTCCGCACCCCGGCCGGCATGCGACGGCGCATCAATGCATCGATGCGCGCCAGCAATTCGACAAAGGCATAGGGCTTGGTGAGATAATCGTCGCCGCCGGCCTTGAGCCCCTTCACCCGGTCGTCGACCTCCGACAAGGCGGAGAGAAACAGCACCGGCGTGGAATTGCCGTGCTCGCGCATCTCGGCAACCACCCTTAATCCATCCAGCCCCGGCAGCATGCGGTCAACAACCGCCACGTCATAAGACCGCGACAGAGCGAGATTCAATCCGGTCTCGCCGTCCGCCGCCTCGTCCACCACATGGCCCGATTCCTTGAGGCCCTGCACCAGATAACGCTGCGCCTCCAGATCGTCCTCGACTACAAGAATCCGCATCACCACTCCCATATTGTGCATGAAAATGAAGAAGGGCGCGGATCTTACATTCCGCGCCCTTTTGCAAAATCAGGTCTTGTCGATATCAATGGCGACAAAACCGGTGCCGCCCTGGGTGCGCGCCACCAGCAGAAGCACGCTGGTGCGCCCGCCTTTCTTGGCTTCCGCCACACTGCTCTGGAAATCGGCCGGCGTGCGCACGATGCGATTGCCAACCTTGAGCACCACATCGCCCGGCTGCAGGCCCTTG
>DATBCP010000331.1:0-2809 GCA_036270435.1 Rhizomicrobium sp.
CTACTGGGCATTCGACCGGCGAGGCCTGATCATGGTCGCCGCCATGGTCGCCGTCTATCTGATGGTCGGCTACTCCGACAACCTGCTGGAATATGTTTCCTACTGCTGGTGCTTCTGGTTTGCGCTGGGCGTGATCTGCGCCCATCTTTCGCACTACCGCCCGGTCCTGAAAATACAGCCGCGCCATATGATGCTGATGCGGGAAGGAGCCGTTCATGTTCGGGGCGCATGATCCGGACTGGCGCGCCGACCTCGCCCGCATCGGCCTGCCCAGGGCGCTGTTCAAGGAACAGTCGCTGTGGGCGATAAGCGTGTACCGGTTCGGCCGCCGGGTGGACAGGCTACCCCAAGGCTTTCGCCGTCGCATGCTGACGCGCGTCTATTGGTTCTTGTTTCGGATCGTTGAAACGCTGACGGGCATCAGCCTGCCCAAGTCCTGCATGATCGGAAAGGGCTTGCGCATCTGGCATTTCGGCGGCGTGTTCGTCCATGGAGAAGCCGTGTTGGGAGACAACTGCACCTTGAGGCAAGGCGTGACCATCGGAAACCGCGACGAAGGCGGCGCCGCTCCTGTGGTGGGCGATAATGTGGAATTCGGCGCTTATGCCCAGGTTCTGGGCGACGTTGTTATTGGCGACAACTGCAAGATCGGCGCCATGGCGGTGGTATTGACCGACATACCGCCGGGAGCGACCGCGGTGGGCCAACCCGCCAGGATCGTGACCAAACACACCGCACCGCTTCCCCTGCGTGAATCCGCGCGCTCTGCCGGGGGTGGAGGCTAGGATGGCGACGGTCGACGTGATGATGCCTGTGCGCAATGGCCTGCCATTCCTGCCCGAAGCCGTCGACAGCATCCGCAACCAGACTTTTTCCGATTGGCGGCTGCTCGTGCTGGACCACGGTTCCTCCGACGGCTCGCTGGAATTTGCGCGGCACTGTGCTGAAAGCGACCAGCGCATATCGGTTTCCTCCCATCCCGAGGCGGCCGGCATCGCGGAGTTGCGCAACATCGGACTCGCAAAATGCGATTGCCACATCCTGATGCTGCAGGACGCCGACGATGTCTCCTTTCCCAATCGCATGGAAACCGTCATCTCGGCTTTCCAACACTCTCCCGAGTTGCTGGTGCTCGGGGGCGAGGCCGAAGTGATCAATCCGGAAGGCCGCCGTATAGGCTATCTCGCTGCGCCGCGCGAAGTGGCCGCAGTAGCAGCCGCGTCCTTTTTCTACTTTCCCATCGTCCATCCCGCCGCGGCGGCGAACTTTGCGGATTTGATGCACCTGGATGCGGCCTACGGCAAGGACATTATGTATGCGGTGCCGCCCTCGGAGAGTGTTCGTGTGGGAACGCTGGCCGAGGACTATATCCTGTTCGGCCAGCTTGCGCTGCTGGGGCCATGCGCCAATCTACCCCTGCCGCTGATCCGCTATCGCCGCCATCCGGAAAGCACCGGCGTGCGCAGTCCGCGGGACCAGATCGGTCAAGCCCTGAAAATATCCCGCTTCCTGGCCAAGTCTTTCTGTCTGAAAAACGGGCTCGAACCCTTCGACCCAGGTCCTTTCTGCAATCATGCCGATCACGTTTTCGATTTCGGCGCGCGGGACTATTCGGAACAGTTCCAGGTCATGGCAGCGGCGTTGCGGCGTGGCCTGGGGCCGTGCCAGGCGCTGGAACGCGAGCTGGCATTCCGCGAAATTCTGGCCACACGGGAACGTGGCGCAATGACGATGCGCTTCCTGCGCTTCCTGCTCGCCTATGGTGCTTCGGGCATGGAACGTCGAACGGTGCGCAACTGGCTTCTCAAGGACCTGCGCCAGGGCAAGTATGTCTATCGACCGCGGGAAGCGGCTGCCTGATGCGCTGGGCATCAGCCTTTGCGATCGCTGGCCTGTTGCAGACCGCGGTATCCCCTGCCCGGTCCTATCCTGTTCGGCCGGTATTTGCGCCGGACAGCTTCTGGTACAAGCCGATCCCCGCTAACGCGCCGCTCAATCCCAATTCCGCCGCTTATGTTGCGGAGTTCCAGCGTCAGTATCACGCCTATTACAACAATGTCGGCGTCAACCTGGGCTCCTACAGCACGCCGGTCTACATCGCCGATGCCAAGACCAAAACCGTCCCGGTGGCGCAATGGAGTTGCCAGAACTACCTCGATCCCGACCTGCCACGCCAATGGGCGGCGGTGCCGATGCCCGCCAATGCCAAGCCGGCCTATGGCACGGACGCGGAGATGACCATCTTCCAACCCTCCTCGGATGCGATGTGGGAATTCTGGCAGGCGCGCCAGACGAACGGCCAATGGCAGGCCTGCTGGGGTGGCAAAATGACCGACGTCTCCAAGAACAAGGGAGTGTGGCCGCAGCGCTATGGAGTCGCCGCCACCGGGCTTCCTTTCGCGGCGGGCCAAGTCACCGTTCAGGAACTGAAGAGCGGGGCCATCCATCACGTGATCGGCATTGCCTTGGTGGATGCCGAAAAATCTTCGGTATTTTCCTGGCCGGCCAATCGCTCCGATGGGTGGAATCCGCAGAATGCGCCCAACCGCATTCCGGAAGGGCTCCGCTTCCGGCTTGATCCTACCGTCAACGTCGATGCCCTGAGCATCTCGCCGGTCGCCAAGATCGTCGCCAAGGCCGCGCAGACCTACGGCTTTGTCGTGTGGGACAAGGCGGGTTCGATCTCGCTTCGGTTTGAGAACCCCCTGGTCTTCACCCAGGCCGGCCAACCGGATCCCTATCCGGAGATCCTCAACGGCGCGGCTGCGCATTCCGTGTTGGCAGGCATTCCTTGGGACCGCCTGCAATT
>DATBCP010000332.1:0-6023 GCA_036270435.1 Rhizomicrobium sp.
AAAGATGAGGAGGACGGCGAGGTGTCATACGCCTTCAATATGGCGATCTTGGAAATGGATTTGCCCGAAGCTCCCGCTTCTCGCACCTAGGCGCCGTGATCTTTTGCGTCGTGGGGTGAGGCACGTTCGCGAAGCGGCAAATCGGTCCACTGGACCGATTTGCCCGGCAAGCCGGTCGTGCCTCACTCCACCGGACCATTTCGTTCGCGCTGTTTGCGCGAAACGGGCCTCACCCTGCTCACGCCGCAAAATCTCTACGGCGCTGTGACTTCCGCTTACGGGGTCAGCGCTGGCGAAATCGCCCGATCAACCGGTCGACGCCCGTAGTGATCTCGCGCCAGCGGCCCAGATAGGCCCGCTTGAAGCGGTAAGAGTAGCTCAGACCGGGCGCCAGCTTCCGGTCGGTCGCCGAACAGTTCGGGCTGCCGGGCGAGCTACGCTCGCACAGGAACAGCACCAGCTCTTTCCCGATCTCGCCGGCAAAAAGCTCGTCGTCGCCATAACTGGTTTCGGGAACGAAAGTATAGCGGGTCAGGCCGAAGGGTGCGGGCTCGCCGCCGGCGATATGGGGCCGATAAATGCGGTTCAGTCTGTCGCGCCCGTCGAGGCTGGTGGGGTCGCCGTGCAGCGACAGGCGCACAAGCGGAGAATCGGGCGTGTTGCCGCCAAACAGGCGCGCCTGGCCTTCGGAATAGCCGCTCCAAACGGGAAACAGCGTGACCAGCGTCAGCGAATCCATCGCTCCGCCTGCCCGGGCTTGCGCATTTTCAATATAGTTGGCGGGAATGGCGAAGGAGATGCCGTGCAGGCTCAACCTGACCAACGCGGATTGTTCCGTCGGCGCGGGCGGGGACTTGGGGCCGGGACGCAAATACCAGCCCAGCAGCAGGCTCGAGAGCAGGAACAAAACAAAGAAAAACGCGCCCGGAATCAGCCAGCCGGAGTGGCGGTACATTTCCTCTCTATTGCCGGTGCCGCTCATGATGCCCGGCCACATTATCACTGTTGCCGCCCTTCAGGGCGTGGCTGGCACATCAAGCAGAGCCTTGGCGCCAAATTCCCGCCGCGCGTTGCCGGGAAGCATCAACGCTACGTCTCCAACAAAGGGGCGCGGCTGTGACCCCGCGCCCGATAGCTGTCAATCGGTCACAATACTGTCAGCATGGAAGCCACCAGCGGGTGGCGCACAATGTCGCCTTCCGCCAGCCGCACCACCGGAACGTCCGGCACGTGTTCCAGGCGGGTGGCGATTTCGGCAAGGCCCGAAATGCCCGGCAACAAATCGGTCTGGTCGGGATCGCCGGTCAGCACCATGGTCGAACGCCAGCCCAGCCTGGTGAGCAGCATCTTGATCTGGGTGTAGGTACAGTTCTGTGCCTCATCGATCACAACGAAGCATTCGCTCAAGGTGCGGCCGCGCATATAGGCCACCGGCGCGATTTCGATAATGCCGTCGGCCAACATCTGTTTCAGCCGCTTGGTGCCCAGGCGCTCGGTGAGGGCGTCATAGAGGGGCCGCAAATAGGGAGCGAGCTTCTCGTTAAGGTCGCCGGGCAGAAAGCCCAGGCTCTCGCCCGCTTCCACCGCCGGTCGCGACAGCACGATGCGCTGCACCTTGCCGGCTTCCCACGCCTCCACCGCTTTGGCGATTGCCAAATAGGTCTTGCCGGTGCCGGCAGGCCCCAATGCCAGAACCACGCTCTGATTGTCTATCGCATCCATCAATTGCTGCTGGGCCGGGCTCATGGCCCGGACATTTTTTACATATTTGCGATCCCGGAGTTGGCCGTCAGGATCATGGGGCGTCCATTGCGCCCGGTGATTGGAGTTTCCGGGAAAAAGCGGACGCACATTCTCTTGGAAGTTATAGGACGAGTCACGCGACTTGGAACGCATGGAGCGCTTGGCCATAAATACTCCCGATGTGTGAGACGAAAGGTGTGGAGGCGAGGGCAGGACCCATGCGCTGGCGCTACAGGCCTTGCGCTGGATCTTGTTGGCGAACGCAGTGCGATATGCACCAGTGCCTTGTCCCCCGTGATCTAGGCGAATCACTTCGCCTAAGTTCAGGGTATCTTTTTTTGGGAATCGGTGTGTGAATTTCTCACGACCGAAATTCTGCGGAACCGAAGACGATGCCGATTTACGAGATCGATGGGGTAAAGCCCGAAATAGCCTCCGATTGCTGGATCGCGCCCGACGCCGTGCTGATCGGAAAAGTGCGCCTGCTTCAAGGCGCGAACATCTGGTTCGGCGCTGTACTGCGCGGCGACAATGAATGGATCACAATCGGGCCGAACTCCAATATCCAGGATCATAGCATCATTCATGCCGATCCGGGACAGCCTGTGACCATCGGACAGGGCGTTACCATCGGCCATCGCGTCATCGTCCACAGTGCCTTGGTGGGCGATCATTCCCTGCTCGGGATGGGAGCCATCCTGCTCAACCGCGCCCGGATCGGCAGCCGCTCCTTGGTGGGCGCGGGCGCGCTGGTGACGGAAGACAAGCAGTTCGAGGACGGCAAAATGATCCTGGGCAGCCCCGCCAAAGCGGTGCGGGACCTGACCCCTGAACAGAAGACGGGCTTGGAAATATCCGCCGCGATCTATGTCGCCAATGCGCGCCGTTATGCCACCGGCCTCAAGCCCGTTTGATCGCCATCACATGAATTGCCATTCGCCATTGCGGCGCTGACAAGCTGTTCCGTCCCGGCGCATTTCCCGGCCGTGGCGATAGACCACCTGAGTGAAATCGCGGCACAGACGCGGACCGCGGCGATACTCGCGGTTGGTGATGATATAGCCGTGGTTGGGTCCGCGATTCCATTCATAACGGCGGCCGACGGGGCCGTGGAAGCTTTCGTCATAGCTGCGCGCGGCATAGGGCCGGTCCTCGCAATCCATGTCGCGGGAGATGGCATTGCCGGCCAAGCCGCCCAACAGCGCGCCGCCCACGATACCCACGCCATTGCCATGCGTGAGCACGCCGCCCAACACGCCGCCTACAACGCCACCAGCGATGGTGCCGGTGGTATGGTCACGTCCGCTGCAGGCATCCGCAAAGGCGGTGCCGGTCCCCGCAAAAAGTCCCAGCGCGATAACAGTCACGGCCAGTTTCATGTCGGATCTCCCCAATCCGCCCGGTCACAATTCAAGTCACATTTTCAGGATGGTTCCGGCTCCGGCGCAGGAACGCCGAAGCCGGAAAGATCTCAGTCGAAACGCCAGCCCGCGCGGTCGTCCCGATCGCGGCAGGCAATGCCGGTGCGGGTATGGGCATTGGGGCCGCGCCAGGTGGTCGCGGTGAACTCGCGGCAGATCTGGCCGCCGCGGCGGAATTCGCGCGTCGAAGTGAAGGTGCCCCGGTTGGGACCGCGGCGCCATTCATAGGGCCGGCCAATGTCGCCGTTCAAGCTGTCGACATAGATGGGATAGGCCTGTCCCTGGTCCTCGCAATCCATGTCGCCGCCGATGACGTTACCCAGCACACCACCGCCGACCACGCCGCCCACGGTGGCAAGGCCGTTGCCATGGCTGGCAAAGCCCCCGATCAGGCCGCCCGCAATGGCGCCCAGTATGGTGCCGGTGGCGCGGTTGTCGCGGCGACAGTCACGCACCGGCGGGGGCGGAGGCGGCCCATAGGCTTGCTGGGGCGGCGGAGGCGGGGGCGGACCATAGCCGCCGCCACGGGCAAAGCGGATGCGGCGGAAGCGGCCGTCGCGGTCGTAATAGCCGTCACGGTCGGCATCGCTGTAATAGCCGCCGGGATCGTTGCCCGGCGGAGCATAGCTGTTGGGTGTAGGCATACGATCGCGGTCGCGACCCAGTCCGCGTATGCGCTGATAGCGCCCGTCGCGGTCGTAATAGCCACTCAAGTCCTGGTTGGAATAATAGCCACCGGGATCGTTGTCGGGCGGCACCCAAGGGGGTGCCGCTTGCGCCGCACTCGCGAGTGTCAGGGCCGCGCAGGCTGCGAGCAATATTTTCTTGATGGCCATAATTTTCTCCCTAAAAATGGCACCCGGTGCGGCAGCACCGTTGTCGAAAAGATTGTTCCCCGCGCCTGAACCTTATCTGAATGGAATGCGGCGCCTTTGAGGCTAATGCCCGAAATGGGCTCATTCCCGGAAGTAGGGTCTAAACTCGATAATCGCGCGGCTCACGCGATTATTGAGTTTAGACCCTAGATCAGCTGACCGAATAATCGATCACCGCCCAGCCGCCATTCTCAAAGGCCAGCGTGACGGTTTCCACGGCCGCGGCCTTGTGCGCGAAGACCGTGTCATACTTGATCACCGCGACATTGTTGCGGCTCAAGTCGATGGATTTCAGGCCCCGGCTGGCGACCGCGCCCAAAGGCTCTCGCAGCTCCGCCGCGGCCTTGGCCCAGGCATCGTTTTTCTGGCGGCCCTGGAAGGGCTTTCCAGCCTCGCTCCAGCTTTGGGCGTAGTTCTTGTCATCCACCAGGACCAGCCACTGCCGCGCGCGGTCGTCGGGAGTGGGTGTGACCGCCGTGACCTGGGAAGGCTTCGCCGGCGCGGCCTGTGCAAAAGCCGGCCCGGCAAGGACGCAGAAAAGAAAAGCGGCAAATATGGGGCGTACCAACATGACGGCCTCAAATAGAATCTGGCGCTAGTATAACGCCATCCGGCAAGAACGGTTCAGACTTCAAAATCGAGCATCCAGGCGGGATGCCCGGATAGGGCAACAAGTTGTCTTCACGCGCACTCATACTCGCGTAATAGGTCGGCTGCTTAGTAGGTTCGCGCCTTGGGCGGGATATACTCCACGTCATTGCTCAGCGTGTAAGTGTGCACGGGGCGATAGTCGATGCGGGTCTCGCCGGTGTTGACGTCCAGCCAGGCCAGTGTGTGCTTCATCCAGTTCTGGTCATCCCGGCTGGGATAGTCCTCGCGCGCATGGGCACCGCGACTCTCCAGCCGGTTGACCGCGCCCGCCACCGTGACCACGGCCTGCTGGAGCAGGTTGTCGAACTCCAAAGTCTCCACCAGGTCGGTATTCCAGATCAGGGAACGGTCCTGGATGCCGATATCGCCCCGCTTGGCATAAAGCTCGGCAATGCGGCGTTGGCCCTGGGCCAGCGACTCACCGGTGCGAAAGACGGCGGCGTCTTCTTGCATCGCCTTTTGCAGGGCGGCGCGCATGACCGCCGTGGGTGTGGAGCCCTTGGCATTGCGGAAGAGATCGAAGCGGGCCAAGGCCGCGTCGCCCGCATTCTTGGGCAATTCCTGGTGATTGCCCATGCCTTCCAGCGACCTGGCGGCTTCCACCCCGGCTGCCTTGCCGAACACCACCAGATCGATCAGCGAATTGGAACCCAGGCGGTTGGCGCCATGCACGCTGACGCAGGCGGCTTCGCCCACCGCCATCAAACCCGGCACGATAGTATCGGGGTTGCCACCCGAAAGGGTCAGGGCCTCGCCGGTATAGGCGCAAGGGATGCCGCCCATATTGTAATGGACGGTGGGCAGTACCGGGATCGGCTCCTTGGTCACGTCCACGCCGGCAAAGATGCGGGCGGATTCCGAAATGCCGGGAAGCCGCTCATGGATGATCTTGGGGTCCAGATGCGACAGGTGCAGATGGATGTGATCCTTGCCGGGGCCGACGCCGCGGCCCTCGCGGATCTCGATGGTCATGGCGCGGCTGACCACGTCGCGTGACGCGAGGTCCTTGGCATTGGGGGCATAGCGCTCCATGAAGCGCTCGCCTTCGGAATTGGTGAGATAGCCGCCTTCGCCGCGCACGCCCTCGGTGATCAAAACGCCCGCCCCGAAAATGCCGGTGGGATGGAATTGCACGAATTCCATGTCCTGCAGCGGCAGGCCGGCGCGCAAGACCATCGCATTGCCGTCGCCGGTCTGGGTATGGGCGCCGGTGCAGCTTTGATAGGCGCGGCCATAGCCGCCGGTGGCCAATATCACTTTATGGGCACGGAAGCGGTGGATCGAGCCGTCATCCAGATTCCACGCCATCACGCCGCGGCAGGCGCCGTCTTCC
>DATBCP010000333.1:0-2411 GCA_036270435.1 Rhizomicrobium sp.
GTTGTCGACCTATGCCAGTCATGTGATGCCGGGGCCGTGGCCCTATCTGGGCGCGGCGGTGTTGGCGGTTGTGATTGCGATGGCGACGGTAATCACCCACGCCATCCTGACCGCGCGGGCCGTGCCGGCGACGGCGCTGCGGTATGAATAGGACCTTTCGGCGCCACTGTTCTATCTGCCAATTTTTACCCTCCTCTTGAGGGAGGGTCGAAATTGGAGACGCGCCACCAGCGCGGATACAATTTCGGGGAGGGGTCCTAGCGCAAATATCTCAACATGACCCCTCCCCGAAAAATGCTTCGCATTTTTCGACCCTCCCTCAAGGGGAGGGTGGCAAGGGGAGGGTGTGGGAAGGATCGCTACTGCCCCTTCTTGGCAGCGCTGGCGAAGCGCACCGCTTCCTCGGCGGCGGCCAGCAGCGCCTTGGATTTGTTGACCGTCTCTTGATACTCAGCTTCGGGCTGGCTGTCGGCCACGATGCCGCCGCCGGCCTGGACATACATGGTGCCGTCCTTCACCAGCGCGGTGCGCAGCACGATGCAAGTGTCCATCGAACCGTCGGCGGCGAAATAGCCGACCGCGCCGGCATAGGCGGCGCCGCGCTTTTCCTTTTCGAATTCGTCGATGATCTCCATGGCACGGATCTTGGGCGCGCCCGTCAAGGTGCCCGCGGGCAGGCCGGCGGCCAGGGCGTCCACCGCATCCAGGCCTTCGCGGATGTCGCCTTCGACATTGGACACCAGATGCATCACATGGCTGTAGCGTTCGATGAAAAAGGAATCCGTCACCTTGACCGCGCCGGTCCTGGCCACGCGGCCGACATCGTTGCGGCCCAGATCCACCAGCATCAGATGTTCGGCGCGTTCCTTGGGATCGGCCATCAGGTCTTCGGCCAGCACCTTGTCTTCGTCCGGGGTCTTGCCGCGCGGTCTTGTGCCGGCGATGGGACGGATGGTGACCTTGCCGCCGCGCAGCCGCACCAGCACTTCCGGGCTTGAGCCCACGATCTGAAAGCCGGGCATCGCCAGGTAATAAAGATAAGGCGAAGGGTTCAGCCGGCGCAAAGCGCGATAGAGCGAAAAGGGCGGCAAGGCGAAGGGGCGGCGGAAGCGTTGGCTGGGCACGACCTGGAACACGTCGCCCGCCAGGATGTACTCCTTGGCGCGCCGCACCACTTCGAAATACTCGCCCTTTGTCATGTTGGAATCGACCGGCACGCCGGTGGCCAGATTCTCTTGGGCACTTGATTGTTCGGGCACTTGATTGTTCAAGTGTGGCGCGCTGGGCGGGGTGGGGCGCTCCAGCGCGGCCACGGCGTCGTCCAGCCGCGCGATCCCGCGCGCATAGGCGGCCTTGGCGTCCACGCTCTTGCCCTCTGTCCCTTTATCAGGCCAAACCGGCGTGATGACGATGATCTCGTCCCGCACACTGTCGAAAATGGCGGTGATGGTGGGCCTGAGCAGGATCGCATCGGGCAAGCCCAGCGTGTCGGGCGGCGGATTGGGCAACTCTTCCACCTGCCGTGCCATGTCGTAGCCCAGATAGCCGAACAGCCCGGTCGCCATGGGCGGCAGGCCGTTCGGAATCGCCACGCGCGTCTCCTGCGTCAAGGCCCGCACGGAGGCCAACGGCGTCGCGGAGTCTGCAACAAAGCCTGCCGGTTCATGCTGGGCGGCGCGATTGATTTCGGCCTTGCCGCCCTGGCAGCGCCAAATCAAGTCCGGCTTCAACCCGATGATGGAATAGCGCCCGCGCGTCTCTCCGCCCTGGACGCTTTCCAGCAGAAAGGCATTGTCGCGAGGTGTTCCGTCCCGCTCAAAGCCCAGCTTGAGATAGGCAGAGACCGGCGTCTCCGTATCGGCCACCAGCCGCGTGTACAGCAGCTGGCCGTGGCCTTTGGCATATTGGGATGCAAAAGCATCAAACGCGGGTTCCATGCTCACGTCAGATGCTCACCTTCGGTCATTCACTGACCGGAGCCGGTGAGCGAGTCGAGCAGTTTTTGGTTCACCTTCACGCCCTGGCGCGCGCGTCCCGCGCTGGCCGCGTCCATGGAGAAATCCTGCGCGATCTGCTGGGAGAAGCGCGCCACGGCCGGCTGGAAGTTCGGATCCGCGCCGTTCACCGGCGGATGGCTGATGCCGGTGACGCGGGCGATCATGTAATTGCCGGAAAGCCCCTGGATGCCGAATTCCACCCCGCCCGGACCCGCGGCGAACAAGCGGTTCACAATATCGGTGGAGAACATTGTGTCGTTGGTGTTGCGCGAAAGTGCCGGGCTGTGCTGCACGCTCACTTTCAATTGCCTGGCGATGCCGTCCAGTGATTTGTCCTTGGCGGCCTGGGCGGCGAGCGCCTGGGCCTTGGTTGCCAGCAACTGGGCGCGCTGCTCGTTGGTCCAGTCGGCCAGC
>DATBCP010000334.1:0-1882 GCA_036270435.1 Rhizomicrobium sp.
CGGCCGACAGCAAGGCCAAAGGCAAATGATGCCGCCAGAGGCGGCGCTGCATCCGCGGTGACATTGGGGTCCCTAGATCCCGCTGGTGAATTTTGCTTCTGTTTTCGCGGTCACTTCTTCCAGCGTCACCCCTGGCGCCAGTTCGATCAGTTTCAGCCCGCTTGCACCGCGTTCCCGCGTGAAGACGCAAAGATCGCTGATGATCAGGTCCACGCATTGCGTGCCGGTCAGCGGGAGCGCGCATTTCTTCAAGATTTTAGACTCGCCGGCCTTGTTGGTGTGCTCCATCACCACCACGATCCGTTTGACGCCCGCCACCAGGTCCATGGCGCCGCCCATGCCCTTGACCATCTTGCCGGGGATCATCCAATTGGCGATGTCGCCATCTTCCGACACTTCCATGGCGCCCAGCACCGACAGGTCGATATGGCCGCCGCGGATCATGGCGAAGCTGTCGGCGGAAGAGAAATAGCTGGTGGTGGGCAACTCGGTGATGGTCTGCTTGCCGGCATTGATCAGGTCGGGATCTTCCTCGCCGGGATAAGGGAAGGGGCCCATGCCCAGCATGCCATTCTCGCTTTGCAAAGTGACCTTCAGGCCGGATGGAATGTAATTCGCCACCAGGGTGGGAATGCCGATGCCCAGATTGACATAAAACCCATCTTGCAATTCGCGCGCGGCGCGGGCGGCGATGTCTTCGCGGCTCCAGCCCATCACACGCCTCCCGCTGCCGGCCCGATTGATTCGGGTCTGGGACGTGTGGTCACCCGCTCAATCGGTTTCTTGTAGTCCTTGCCTTGCAGGATGCGCTGCACATAAATGCCCGGCGTGTGAATGCGGTCGGGATCGAGTTCGCCCGGCTGAACCAACTCTTCCACCTCTGCGATGGTGACCCGGCCGGCCGTCGCCATCACCGGATTGAAGTTGCGCGCGGTCTTGCGATAGACGAGGTTGCCCTCGGTGTCGCCTTTCCAGGCCTTGACCATGGCCAGGTCGGCACGCAGCCAGGTCTCGCGAACATAGGTGAGGCCTTCGAACACGTCGGTCGGCTTTCCGTCGGCCACAATCGTGCCCACGCCGGTGCGGGTGTAGAATGCCGGGATGCCGGCCCCGCCGGCGCGAATGCGCTCGGCCAAGGTGCCTTGCGGGTTCAATTCCAGCTCCAGCTTGCCGCTGAGAAACAGCTCCTCGAACAGCTTGTTCTCGCCCACATAGGACGAGATCATCTTCCGGATCTGGCCGTTGTTCAGCAGCACCCACAGGCCCAGTCCGTCAGCGCCGCAATTGTTGGCGATCACGGTGATGTTCTTGACGCCGTCTTCCTTCAAGGCGGTGATCAGGTTTTCGGGATTGCCGGACAGGCCGAAGCCGCCCGACATCACCGTCATGCCGTCGAAGGTGAGGCCCTTCAGGGCCGAAGCCGCATCGGGATAGACTTTGCTTTCCGCCACGAACGCTCTCTCCAGCTGTTTTTGCTAGTTCGCATTGCAACATGGATAAGCGCAAGCGGTAAAGCGGCGCGCTTGTAAGTATTTGATTTATAATATTTTATGCCTGGACACGGGCATTCCTTGCCGCCGGGCCGAGGGGCCGTTACAACCCCCGTCCATCCAAAGATTCCAAACACTTCCATGACTTCGCCCAAGCCATCCAAACCGAAAGCCAGGCTGCCGCGCGGTTTCCGCGACCGGGCGGCGGGCGAGATCATGGCCGAACAGAAGATGCTGGCGACCATTCGCGCCGTTTATGAAAGCTACGGCTTCGAGCCCTTGGAAACGCCGGCCTTCGAATATACCGACGCGCTGGGCAAGTTCCTGCCCGACGTGGACCGGCCCAATGACGGCGTGTTCTCGCTCAAGGATGATGACGATCAATGGATGTC
>DATBCP010000335.1:0-3248 GCA_036270435.1 Rhizomicrobium sp.
GGATAGAAAAGTCTGCGGCGGCTAAGGGCCGGAAAATGAGTGCAGCAACCGGCGGTAGGGGCTTGCCATGCTTGCTTCGCTAACCGCGAAATCACAAAAAAATGCCTCGCCGGATGCGACCATTGAAGCCCTGGTGGCTTATCTGGTTGCCCGGGGGCAGCTTGACCCCGCCAATCTGGAGCGTGGGCGCCGGATGGCCGCCGAGAGCGGTAGCCGCCTGGACAGCGTTCTAACCCAGCTTGGGATGGTGAGCGAATACGCCCTGGCGGAGGGCTTGGCCGCGACCATGGCGCTGAAGATCGCCACGCCCGCAGATTATCCCAAAAGCCCCATTCTGCCGGACCGGCTTCGGTTGAAATTCCTGCGCAAGGTCCGCGCCATTCCGGTCGCCCAGGATGAAGCAACCATCACCATGGCAATGTCGGATCCCTTGGATCAGTTCGCAATCTCCTCGATCGGCATGGCGGCGGATCGCAAAGTGGAGTTGCGGATCGCCGTGCCGCTCGACCTGGAGGCGGCATTCGAGCGTCTCTACAAAAGTGACGATGACCCCGGCCGGGGCCTGGAAGACTTGGGATCGGCCATGGTCGCTCTCGAAGATGACGCCGAGCGCCTCAAGGACATTGCCAGCGAGGCGCCGCTGATCCGGTTGGTCAACCAGATCATCTCCCAGGCCGTGGAAACGCGGGCGTCCGACATCCACATCGATCCCTTTGAAAGCCATTTGCGCATTCGTTACCGCTATGACGGGGCCCTGCATGAGGTGGAGGCGCCACCCCGTCGGCTGCAGCCGGCCGTGGTCTCGCGCATCAAGATCATGGCCTCGCTGGACATTGCCGAAAGGCGGCTGCCCCAGGATGGGCGGATCAAGCTGGTCGTGCGCGGCCAGGAAGTGGACTTGCGCGTCTCCACCATTCCCTCCATGCACGGCGAAAGCGTGGTACTGCGTATCCTGGACCGTTCGGCGGTCAAGCTGGATTTCGACAAACTGGGCCTGGATGGAGAACTGCGCCAGCGGCTGTTGACGCAGCTTCAGCAGCCCAATGGCATCATTCTGGTGACGGGCCCTACCGGCAGCGGCAAGACCACCACGTTATACACGTCGCTCACGCATCTGAATTCCGTCGACCGCAACATCGTAACGGTGGAAGACCCCATCGAATATCAGCTCACCGGCATCACCCAAATGCAGGTCAAGCCGCAAATCGGGTTGAATTTTGCCAGCCTATTGCGCGCCATCCTCCGGCATGATCCCGACATCATCATGATCGGCGAAATTCGCGACCTGGAAACGGCGCAGATCGCGGTCCAGGCGGCTCTCACCGGTCACCTTGTCCTATCCACCTTGCACACCAACAGTGCCGCCTCGACCTTCGCACGGCTGCGCGATATGGGACTTGAAGACTATCTCATGACCGCGACCGTGAACGGCATCTTGGCCCAGCGGCTGGTCCGGCGTCTGTGTCCTCATTGCAAGCGGCCGCACCGTGCGGGACCGGATTTGGCGGCGCGCTATGGATTGAACGGCGAGCAAGTCATCTACGAACCCGTCGGCTGCTCGAACTGCCGTGGCACCGGCTTCGCCGGCCGCATCGCGGTGGCCGAGTTTATTGTTCCGGACGAAACCACCCACCGCATGATCTTGTCGCGCGCCGGCCACAATGAAATCGAGAGAGCGGCCTGCGCCGCCGGAATGAAAACCATGTATGAGAACGGCATGCGCCAGGTGCTGGCGGGTATCACTTCCCTGGGCGAAATCCTTCGCAGCGTCCGCCTGGAGGGATAAGCCTTGCCGCTCTTCCGCTATACCGGCGTCGACATGGCGGGCAAGCGCCTGAACGGGACCATCGAAGCCGCGAATGCCTTTGCCGTCGCCGATTATCTTCATGGCCGCCACTGCATCCTGCTGCGCGCCCACGAAGTCGGCAAATCGGGCAGGCTGGTTGCACTGCTAAATGCCGATCTGGGGGTGAAACGCGGATTGCCGAAAGCGGCTATAGCCCAGTTCACTCGCGATCTGGCGGTCATGCTGGAGGCTGGCCAGGATATCGACCGTTCCTTGCGTTTTCTTGTGGAGACCAGCGACAGCAAGGCCGGGCGCCGGATCATCCAGTCGCTGCGCGATCAAGTGCGCGGAGGAAAATCCCTTGCCTCCAGCCTCGCAGAGCATCCAGAGAGTTTTTCGCGGCTGTATGCAAGCCTGGTGCGGGCAGGAGAGGCGGGCGGTCAACTGGCAAGAAGCCTGTCGCACTTGGCCGGCCTGCTGGAGAGGGAGACCAAGCTGACCGCAACCATCCAATCCGCACTTGTATACCCGATTTTCCTGATGGCCGCTTCGCTGGCAACGATTGTGCTGTTGCTGGTGTATGTCGTGCCGCAATTCACCCCCATCTTCGCCCAGGCGGGCGCGGAACTTCCTGTCCAGACGCGTGTCCTGATCGGATTTGGAGACTTCCTGCGAAGTTATGGGCTTTTGATACTGGTCCTGCTGCTCTCGCTGGGATTACTGGCGTACCGGTTGCTGCAAGGAGAGAACGCAAGGTTGGCGGCAGAGAGTGTTTTGTTGAAGGTGCCGGTTGTCGGCCCGTTGATGCGTGCAACACAAGCGGCAAGGCTGACCCGTACGGTGGGCACGCTACTCAACAACGGCGTCGGCTTAGTGCCGGCCTTGGGCATCAGCCAGGCGGTGATGACAAGCCTGACCGCGAGCCGGGCCGTCGCCGATGCCCTCAGCAAGGTCAAGGAGGGCAGTCGGCTGGCGCCGGCACTGGCGGCGCATGCATTCTTTCCCCTGCAGTGCATCCATCTACTTCAACTGGGCGAGGAAACCGGCCGCCTGGGCGAGATGGCGGTCAGGGTTTCCGATATCCATGAGGATCAGATCCAACAGACCATCCAGCGCCTGATCGCCCTTATGGTACCCGTTATCACCATTGTCATGGGCATCGTTGTCGCGGGCATTGTGGGTTCGCTCCTGGTTGCGATGCTCAGTCTCAATGACCTGGCCAGGTGACATGATGCTTGACGCAAACCCTCGCGAACGCGGCTTTACGCTTGTCGAGCTTCTGGTCGTGATTGCCATCCTGGGGGTGGTGCTAGCCTTGATAGGCATCAGCGCCAGGCCGATCTCTCCCTCCATGCATGCCCAAAGCGCCGCGGAGGAGATCTCCGGGGGGTTACGCGCAGCCCGCAGTGCCGCATTAATGGGCAATCGTAGCGTCGACTTTACACTCGATCTTGCGCCGCCG
>DATBCP010000336.1:0-3630 GCA_036270435.1 Rhizomicrobium sp.
CTGCTGCTCAGTAGGGACGAGCGCATGCGGGGCATGAAGGTCATTGCTGATGCCTGCCGCTCCACCCGGGTGGCGAGTGTGCTTGGTGTCCAGGCACCCACCAAGGCTGAGATGCTGGACTATGCCCGCTATGCGGAAACGTTGCAGCCGGACGCGTTGATCGCCATGCCGCCGTCGGCGGGGCAGACGGAAAGCGCCTATCACGACTATTTTGCCGCCCTGGCCACTCTGTCCAAGCGGCCGATCTTCATCCAGACCACGATCACAGGCGCGCCGAACGCGTTGGCGCCCAGCCTGGAGTTGATGGCGCGGCTGGCGCGCGAATTCCCCAATCTCGCCTATATCAAGGAGGAGACCCCGCCGCTGGTGGCGCGCATGAAGGCCGAGGCGAAACAGCGCCCGCCATTCAAAGGCGTGTTCGGCGCCACGGGCGGAGATGGCTGGTTATACGAATTGCGCCTGGGGTTGGATGGCGAGATGACCGCGCAGGGCATGTATGCCGATGTCATGGTGGCGATTTGGACCCTGTATCAAGGCGGCAAACGCGAACAGGCGGCGGACGCCTTTTCCAAGCTGCTTCTAATGAAGAATTGCGAAGCCCAGATTCCCGGTACCGAACGTTACATCTTCAAGAAGCGCGGCGTGTTCAAATCCACCGCCTCGCGCCGTGGCGCCCCGGCCGGCCAAGTCATCATCCGGGATTTGGCGCCCGATGCCATCGCGGAAATCGAAATGCGTTACACGATGCTCAGGCCCTATCTGGTGATGGCATGATCCCGGATCGCCGCCATATCCTGAAATCATTCGGCGTCGGGGCGCCCATGGTGATGGCAGGCATGGGCGCGCGGGCGGCATCGGCCGCTCCCGGAGCGCGCGCCACGGTCCTCTCGGTCGAAGGCAATGCCTTCCATATCAATGGCCAACCCACTTATCCGGGACGATCCTTTCGCGGCAGCAAGATAGAAGGGCTGTTGTTCACCTCACGGATGGTGAATTGCATCCTCAATGACCAGAATCCCGAAACGCGCGGCATGTGGTCTTACCGCAACGGGCCCTGGGATCCCGAGCGCAACACGACGGAATTCATCGCTGCACTACCGCTTTACCGGTCGCATGGCCTGACCTCCGTCGCATTCAACATCCAGGGCGGAAGCCCCATGGGTTATGGCTGGCATCAGCCCTGGCACACCAGCGGCTACACGCCGGACGGCGACCTGCTGCCGGACTATCGTGCGCGCCTGTTGCGAGTGCTGGATGCGCTCGATGCCAATGGCATGGCGGCTGTTTTGGGGCTTTTTTACATCTCCGCCACACCGGCGCTGAAGGACGACAACGCGCTCATCCGCGCGGTGGACCAGGTCACGGACGTGATCTGCGGCGGCGGCTATACCAATGTCATCATCGAAGTCGCCAATGAATCCGATATCCCGCGCTGGCCTTACGAGATCGTCAAGCCGGCGCGGGCGCATGAGTTGGTGACGCGCATTCAATCGCGCAGCCAGGGCAAGATCAAAACCAAGGCCGGTCGCCTTTTGGTGAGCACCAGCTATGTCATCGAAAGCACGCTGCCGGAACGGCTGTTGCAAGTTGCCGATTTTGTGCTTTGGCACGGCAACGCCCTGGCCACGCCGCAAGCCGTCCATGCCCGCGCCAAATCGATTCGCGCCAGCGCCGGCTACCGGGGGCAACCCTTGCTGAACAACGAAGACGACCATTTCGACTTTGACAAGCCGGAGAACAACATGACGGCCGCGGTCGAGGAATATAGCGGCTGTGGCTATTTCGATTACCGCCAGATTCGAGAGCCGTTCGAGGATGGCTATCAAAGCCTTCCGGTGGATTGGGGCATCAATTCGCCCCGCAAGAAAGGCTTTTTCGGCCTGCTCGCCCAACTCACCGGTTCGTCGCCGGTGTGAATGGCTTTCAGTGATCGCGTCAGGGGACGGAAGCTTCGACCGTCAGGTCGCGCCACACCGCCGTGAATATGGCCATGATCGCCGGCCCGACGAACAGTCCGACCAGCCCCAGCGACGACAGTCCTCCCAGGATGCCCAACAGAACCAGAAGGAAAGGTATCTGCGTGGCGCCGCCGATGACAAAGGGGCGGACGAAATGATCCACCACGAACACCACCAGGAAGCCGAAAACCACGACGCCTATTCCAGCCAGGACTTTTCCCAGTCCGAACAAAAGCAGGGCGGCAAGGCAGAAAACCAGCGGGGCGCCAAAGGGAATCGCCGCGACGATGCTGGTGACGATGGCGAAGGCGACGTAATGGGGAACGCCCGTCACCACATAGCTGACGCCGATCACAAGGCCTTCGGCGAATCCCACCAGCACCAGGCCGTCAACCGTGCCGTGGATGGCATCGATCACATGACTGGCAATTGGCCTGCTCTTGGGTCCGAAAGCCTTTTCCGCAAGCGGTAGCGCCAGTTCGCCCAGCGCCTCTCCGTCCCGAAACAGGAAAAACAAGGTCAGCAGGGTAATGGCAAACAGCAGCGCACGGTGGAAAACTTCCAGTCCCAGATTGCGCGTCAATCCCAAAAGATTTCTTGGGCTTACCCCGCCAAAAAAATCCGCGGCGGCTTGTGGCGTCGCGAGATTTTCGAGCCACCAGCTTGAGGCGTAGCCGCCGATCCAGGGCAGCTGGGCGACCGCGGCCGGTAATGGCACCCCATGGATCCGGGCCTGGTTGATCCATGCCAGGAAGGAGTCGCCCTCGCGGACGATCTCGATGGCGGCCAGCCCCAGGGGAGCGGCCACCATGACAGCGATCAGAAGGGTGAGGGCCGCGGGCGCGCCGACGCGGTGCCAGGCCCTGGAGGACTTCCACCGCCGCACGCGCTGGAAAGTGGGCCAGAGCGCGATCGCCAGCACGAAGGCCCATAGAATGGCGGGCAGTATGCGCGACATCACAAAGGCTGCGCACAGCGCCAAGGCGCCTGCCGCCGCCACGGTCGCATTGATCTGGAATATCGTCAGGCGTTTTGTCGGCTGCTCCACCTCGGCCCCCAAATGGATTTTCCGGGCAGAGAGCCCGGCAACATTGTTCCAAGCCTATCACACGCAAGGCGGGGCGCGGCAGTCCGGTTGGTTTTAGGTATAGAAGTTGATTTCATATTTACTCTGATCGAAGGGCGGTGTTAGCGTCGATAAAGGCAGAAAATACGCAGCTTCGCTGCTGCAACGTGGGACGAACGGGACCGAAAACAGGACAGATAAGGGGTCGTGGCCCATCGGCCGCGAAGTGGATGCCATGGACAAACGGCGATTTCTTGCCTCAGGTCTCGGCCTGGGATTGAGCGCATCGGTCGCGCTGGCACAGGCAAGCCGGCCCGCCGGTGTCGATGAATTGGGGCGTGGTCCGGACGCGGAGCCGGCCAAGAAAATTCCCACGCGAAAGGCCAAGACCACGCCGCTCTTCCTGACGCCGCCGGGCTGGCCCAATGCCATCGCCGTGGACCCCGCCAATGGCTTCTGGGTGCAAGAACAACGTCACGACGGCAATCGGGAAAAGGCCTGGCTGCTGGATTGGAACGGCAAACTGCTCAAGACCGTGGTCACCAACAGCCAGAACACCAGTGGCATGACCTTCGGCGACGGCTGTGTGTGGAGCGGCGCCAATGG
>DATBCP010000337.1:0-8889 GCA_036270435.1 Rhizomicrobium sp.
TCGTGGGCGGGAATCGCGGGGGGCAGAGGGACCCCCTCACCCAAATATAGGATTGCCAGACTTATGTTCGAGGCCTCAAGCAGAAATTCGACCGGCGTATTGGCGCCAATATCCGATGCCGCCGCGAACGCCAACACGCGAAGCGTCGGACATTCGGGGGTGCGTTCCGGGCAGAACACCTGATGCAGCTGCAACGACTCATTCTGGATTGCGAGCCCCGTCGCCTTGTCGCCGCGCAGTTGCGCAATTACAGACAGATCCATGCCCATGCCGGATCCCGGCACATCGTCCGTCACTTTTTCCATCAGCTCGGTCCAGAGGGGGAAAAGATCGACCCCCCGAAAAGCCAATCGCGTCAGGGTTGCCACACCCAGTCTCGGCACACAGATGCGGTCCCAGTCCTTGTCCAGCGAAATTGAGTCAGACAATTTTTTGCCCCTCAACGGTCTTGCTTGCGCTTTGCGGTCCCTGTGCGAGGCGAAACAGGGGCGGAAGGCAAGGTCCGGGCATGGAATCGGCAAGGTCAAAACTGCTTATCGGCATGGCCATATCCCCCCTCGTTTCAGTGGAAAGCAGGCTGCCTGCATATGGTTAATGGCCGCTAAACCCGACGTGCACCCCACACTTTAACCAACATTAAAAGGCGGCAATATTAGCGCTCGAAGTTGTCCGATCCGAATGTCCGCTTTGGGCCAGAAGCGGGCGAAATAGAAACCCCCGGACCGATCTCTTGGTCCGAGGGTCTTTCATTTTTGAACGGCCGGCCGATGGTGGCAAAAAGCGTAAACTCTTCCACCGCATCACTATACCCCCCCGGATCGCTCCGGGCACTTTGATCACTCCGCTGCCGCTTTCAGGTTTTCCGGCGCCTTGTAGCGCAGCACCGGCTTGCGCGCGGCGGCGGTTTCATCCAGCCGGCGGCGCGGCGCCAGGTGCGGCGCCCCGGCGAAGCGCTCCGTCTGTTTGGCGCGGGCTTCGGTGGCGAGGGTATGCAGCACATGAATAAAGCGGTCCAGCGATGCCTTGGACTCCGATTCCGTTGGCTCGATCAGCATGGCGCCATGCACCACCAGCGGAAAATACATGGTCATGGGATGATAGCCTTCGTCGATCATTGCCTTGGCGAAATCCAGGGTGGTCACGCCGGTGCCTTCCAGGAAGCTGTCATCGAACAGCGCCTCATGCATGCAGGGTCCGTCGCCGAAGGGCGCGCTCATCACATCCTTGAGCGAGGCCAGGATATAGTTGGCCGACAGCACCGCATCCTCGCTGGCCTGGCGCACACCGTCGCGGCCATGGCTGAGCATGTAGGTCAGCGCCCGCACGAACATGCCCATCTGGCCGTGGAAGGCGCACATGCGGCCAAAGGGCTTGGCACCGTCAGGCGCCGCGGCACGATCCTCGATCAGGCGCAGGCCTTTGGCGTCCGCCACCAGCAACGGGATGGGAGCATACGGCGCCAACCGTTCCGACAACACGACAGGACCCGCGCCCGGACCGACACCGCCATGCGGCGTGGAAAAGGTCTTGTGCAGGTTGATATGCATGGCATCCACGCCCAGATCGCCGGGCCGCACCTTGCCGGCGATGGCGTTGAAATTGGCGCCGTCGCAATAGAAATAAGCGCCCGCCGCATGCACGGCGTCGGCGATCTCCTTCACCTCGCCTTCGAACAAGCCGCAGGTGTTGGGATTGGTCAGCATGATCGCCGCCACATCGGGACCGAGCTTGGCCTTGAGCGCTTCAGCATCGACATGGCCATTGGGCTTGGCCGGCACCTCGTCCACCGTGAAGCCGGCAACGGCGGCGGTGGCAGGATTGGTGCCATGGGCGGATTCCGGCACCAGGATGCGCTTGCGGGCCTCGCCGCGGGCGGCGACGGCAGCGCGGATCGCCAACAACCCGCACAATTCGCCATGGGCCCCGGCCTTGGGTGACATCGCCACCGCCGGCATGCCCGTGAGCGTGGTGAGCCAATTCATCAACTGCGAGATCAACTCCAATGCGCCCTGCGCGGTGGATTGCGGAGCCATCGGATGCAGGTCGCCAAAACCCGGCAGCCGCGCCATCTTCTCGTTCAGCCGCGGATTGTGCTTCATGGTGCAGGAGCCCAGCGGATAAAGGCCGGCGTCGATGGCGTAATTCATCCGCGACAGCCGCACATAATGGCGCACCACTTCCGGCTCGCTGAGGCCCGGCAAGCCGATCTCGTCCTTGCGGCGCATGCCGCCCAGCCGCGCGTCTGAGACCGTCACGTCGGGCAGGTCCACGCCAATGGCGCCGTGGCCCAGTTCGAAGAGCAACGGCTCTTCATGGTCTAACCCGCGGTCGCCGGAGATGGTCGCATGCCCCTTCTGTCCGGCTTCACCGGCAGAGCCCTTATCAGGGGAAGTTTGGTCAAGGGAAGTTTGGCGGCCCTGATTGTTCATGCTCATCAAAGTACCCTTATTTTTTTGTCGCTCTGGCTTACGCCAACGCTTTTTTTTGGTCGCTCTGGCTTACGCCAACGCTCCGCTCAGCGCTTCGCTCAACGCCGCAAAGTCTTCATCGCTATTGGTCTCGGTGGCCGCCAGGATCAGCAGGTTTTCGACGGACTTGTCGTGGGGCAGTAGGCGCGAAACGGGCACGCCCGCGATCACGCCTTTCGCGGCCAAGGCTTCCACCACCGGCGCCGCCGGCTTCGGCAGCCTCACGCTGAATTCATTGAAGAAAGCCGGCGTGACGATCTCCACACCCGGCAATGCCGCCAGCCGGTCCGCCAGCGTGCCCGCCTTGGCATGATTGATCCGTGCCAGCCGCGTCAGCCCTTCCTCGCCCAAAAGCGAGAGATGGATGGTGAAGGCAAGCGTGCAAAGACCGGAATTGGTGCAGATATTGCTGGTCGCTTTCTCGCGGCGGATATGCTGCTCGCGGGTGGAAAGCGTCAGCACATAACCGCGCCGGCCTTGCGCATCCACCGTCTCGCCGCACAGCCGTCCCGGCATCTGGCGCAGATATTTTTCGCGGGTGGCGAACAGTCCCACATAGGGGCCGCCGAAATTCAACCCATTGCCGATGGATTGGCCTTCCGCTGCCACAATGTCCGCGCCCTGCGCGCCCGGCGGCTCCAACAGGCCCAGCGAAACCACTTCCGTCACCACCGCAATCAACAGCGCACCCTTGGCGTGGGCGGCATCGGCGACCGGCTTGAGATTGCGGATCAGCCCGAACACATCCGGCGACTGCACCACCACGCAGGCGGTGTCCTCGTCGATCAAACCGGCCAAGTCTTCAGTTCTGCCGGGCGTCACCGCCGCGCGGATCATGGGACCGAACAGGCCGGCCACCGTCTCCACCGTCTCGGCATAGTGAGGATGAAGCCCCCCCGACAGGATCGCCTTACCGCGCTTGGTGATGCGTTGCGCCATCAACACCGCTTCGGCGGTCGCGGTCGAGCCGTCATACAGCGAGGCATTGGCCACTTCCATGCCGGTCAGCAGCGCCACCTGGGTCTGGAATTCGAACAGATATTGCAAGGTCCCTTGCGCGATTTCCGGCTGGTAGGGCGTGTAGCTGGTGAGGAATTCCGAGCGCTGGATCAAGTGATCCACCGCACTGGGCACGTGATGCTTGTAGGCCCCGGTGCCGCAGAAGAAGGGTGCCGCGCCCGCCGCGATATTCCTGGCCGCCAATTTGGACAGGATGCGTTCGACCTCCATCTCGCCCTGTGTGTCGGGCAGGTCGAAGAGCGTAAGCGGCGCCAGCGCACCCTTCGGCATATCGCGGA
This sequence comes from Rhizomicrobium sp., assembly GCA_036270435.1. Classification (GTDB taxonomy): domain Bacteria; phylum Pseudomonadota; class Alphaproteobacteria; order Micropepsales; family Micropepsaceae; genus Rhizomicrobium. The sequence continues at coordinate 3,767 of DATBCP010000337.1, forward strand.
ACAGGACATCCACATCCGCGGCGCCAATCTTGGCCAGCATCGCGCGGCGATCATCGGGAGTTAACGGCAGATAACGCATCAAAGCCTCTTACAGGGTTTCCACGAATTTGGCGTAGGCGTCCGCATCCATCAGCTTGACGAACTCTGCCTTGTCATTGAGTTTCATCTTGAAAAACCAGCCCGCGCCTTCCGGGTCCTCATTGACCTTGGAAGGCTCCTTTTCCAGCACTGTATTGGCACCCGTCACGGTCCCCCCCGCCGGGGCATAGATGTCGCTGGCGGCCTTGACGCTTTCCACCACCGCGGCTTCGCCGCCCGCCGACACCGCCTTGCCGCTGGCGGGCAATTCCACGAATACAACATCGCCCAGGCTTTCGGCAGCGTATTTGGTGATGCCGACCGTGGCCTCCTCGCCGTCAAGACGGATCCATTCATGCTGATCGGTATAACGAACTTCGGACATGGAAATCTCCTAGCGGCGATAACGGTGAGGGACAAACGGCATGGGGGAAATGACGGCGGGCATCGCCTTGCCCCGCACCATCAGGTCCACCTGCGTGCCGTTCACGGCGAAGGCATATTCGACATATCCCATGGCCAGCGGCCCGTTCAGGCTGGGGCCGAAGCCGCCGCTGGTGACCTTGCCGATGATGCGGCCGGTCTTGTCGGCGATCTCGGTGCCTTCGCGCGCCGGAGCGCGGCCATCCGGCCTGATGCCGATACGCTTGATGGCGGGCGCGCCATTCAGGGTCTGGGCGGCGCCGGGAAAATCCTTCGCTTCCTTGCGGCGCTTGCCGATGGACCAAAGAAGATTGGCTTCGGCGGGATTGCGGCTTTCATCGATGTCATGTCCATACAGGCACAGCCCCGCTTCCAGCCGCAAGCTGTCGCGCGCCCCAAGCCCGATCGGAAGCACCTCGCTTTCGTTCAGCAAAATGCGGGCGACACGTTCGACCTTGCTGTCTTCCAGGGAAATCTCAAAGCCGTCCTCGCCGGTATAGCCGGTGCGGCTGATGATGGCGGCGTGGCCTGCGACAACCGCACGCGCTACCTTCATGAAAGTGAGCTGCGAGATGCCGGGGGAATGGCGCTCCAGCACATCGGCCGCCAGCGGCCCCTGCAGCGCCAACAGGGCGCGGTCAGGCCGTGGTGTCAGGGTGGCGGCACCCGTCAGTTTTTCGGCGATATAGGCGAAATCGCCTTCCTTGGTGTCGGCATTGACCACCAGATAGAAATCCGCTTCGCCGGCCAGGCGCGAGAACATGAAATCGTCCTTGATGGTGCCTGCCCCGGTCAGCAGCAACCCGTAGCGCTGCATGCCTTCCTTCAGACCTGCGACATCGGCGGGCGTCACCCGTTCCAGCGCGCACGTGTCGCCAGACAGGAAGGCCTGGCCCATATGAGAGACGTCGAACAATCCCGCCTTCTCGCGGGTGTGCAGATGTTCCTTCAGGACGCCCGCGGGATATTGCACCGGCATTTCATAGCCGGCGAAGGGCACCATCTTGGCACCCAATTCCAGATGCAGGGCGTGGAGCGGCGTGCGGCGCAGAAGGTCGGAGGCGATGGTCATTCACGGTCCCGATGCAAGAGCCCACGCCCTTGCGAGCGCGGCCCCTCTGTCATCGGACCTGAGAGATTTCCCCGCCACCGATGGAAACGGCGCCGGACTACCCCTTCGGTGGAGACAGCCCATCTTCGATGTGAAGAGGAGGCTGTCCCGCTTTCCAGAAGTTCATCACCCAATCGCGGTCCTTTTGCCTGAGAGTTTCCGGGGCGGTTGCTCCTTCGGCCCCCTCCTTTGGCCTAGGGCTTCGGAGGGCGTCTCCCGCGAGGGATCGTGTGGTGGCCAGCCCCGCAACGCCATCCGGCGGACAGGGATGTTGCAGAGCATCATAAGGGGGGCGGGAAGGGAGTCAACGAAGGCCCGGAAGCCCTGGGACTTACTCACATTTTTTCGGGCTCACATTCTTTCCGGGACTTCGATGCCCAAAAGGCCCAAAACCCCCACCAGGACCGCCAGCACCGAGGCGCACAGCCCCAGCCGTGACGCCCGCAGATCCGAGTCGGTCTCCGACAGGACGTGATGCTCGCCATAGAAGCGGCTGAAATTCTGCGCCAGCTCGAAGGCATATTCGCACAGCATATTGGGCGCCCGCTTGGCCTCGGCGCTCTCCAGGCAATCGGTGAGAGACAGAAGCTGCAGAATCAGCCTGCGTTCTTCGGGGGAATGGATGGCGGGGGCGCCGGTTTCCAGCCCCTGCTCCCGCGCCTTGCGCAGCATCGACTGGATACGGACCGCCGCATATTGCAGATAAGGCCCGGTCTTGCCCTCGAATTTCGAGAACCGCTCCAGGTCGAAGACATAATCGGTGGTACGGTGGTTGGAAAGGTCGGCGAATTTGATGGTGGCGATACCCACCTTGCGCGCAATCTCGGCCCGCTCGTCGGCGGCGTAGTCCTCGCCGATGCCGGCTTCGGCCAGCCGCTTCTCCGCTTCCGCCCTGGCCATGGCGATCAGGTCGAACAATTTCATCACCCCGCCGGCGCGGGTCTTGAACGGCTTGCCGTCCGGCCCGTTCATGGTGCCATAGCCGACATGTTCCAGTTCGGCCTTGCCGGAAAAACCGGCCTTCTGCGCCGCGCGGAACACTTGTTCGAAATGACCATGCTGGCGGTGATCCACCACATACAGGATCAGATCGGGATCATATGCGCGCACACGTTCGATCACGGTGGCGAGATCGGTGGTGCCGTAGAGCACGCCCCCTTCCGACTTCACCAGCAGCAGCGGCGGTAACGGCTTCTTGTCGTCGCTCTTGGCGACCTCCACCACCAGCGCGCCTTCGCTGAGTTTCGCGAGGCCGCGCGTCTTGAGGTCTTCGATCATGGGCGCGATCAACGCATCGACGCTGGATTCCCCGTTCCACAGGTCGAACCTGACGCCGAGGGCGCCGAATTCCCGCTCCAGCCCCGCTTCCGAAACTTTCACGAAATGCCGCCATAAGGCCCGATAACCGGGACGCCCAGCTTGCAGGTCGACGGTGGCGCGCCGCGCCGCTTCCAGCCGCGCCGGATCGGCTTTGCAAGCTGCGGAGGCGCGCGGATAAAGCGTCTCCAGATCCTCCATGCCGACCGGAGATTCTTCCGGATACGGACCCACGACATTGGGGTCGAAATAGATCGGCGCAATGCCTTCGATCTCGATTTCCGAGATCAACTGGCCCATCTGCAGCCCCCAATCGCCCAGATGCACGTCGCTGATCACCCGCCAGCCATTGGCGCGGTACAACCGTTGCAAACAATCGCCGATGATGGAGGAGCGCAAATGGCCCACATGCATCGGCTTGGCGATATTGGGGCCACCGAAATCGATCACTGCCGTCTTGCCATTGGCGGGCGAGGCGCAAGGCTCCGACAGCCTCGCCAGCGCCGCCGCGCGCGCATTCAAGGCCTCGTCACTGAGATCGAGATTGAGAAAGCCCGGCCCGGCAATCTCCACCCGGGAGAAAATTGGTTCCTGCTTCAGGCGCGCCGCGATCTTTTCCGCGATGGCGCGGGGATTGGATTTCGTCACCTTCGCCGCCGCCAGCGCTCCATTGCATTGGAATGGCGCCAAGTCGGGGCGGTCGGAGGCTTGCACCAGTCCAAAACTATCCGAAATGCCTTCCGCGGCGAAGGCTTGGCCCACAAGCCGCGACAGCTCAGAGGCGAGCGACGTCATGGGACGTAGCGGCTCCTGGTCTTGTTATAGTCGATCTGCGCCGCCGTCATCTGGAAGCCGGCCAATTGCTGGTAATTCCAGGGCAGCTTGCCGTTGGCTACCTTGATTGCGATATCGTCCGGCGCCTGGGTGATGGTCGCCTTCGATGCACCGGGTGCGAAGGTGAATTTCAGCGTGTAAAGGCGCTTGGTATAGATCTTGTCGCCCTCATTCACCGCCACGAAATAAGGCACGGTATAGGTGGCCGCATCGCGGGTCGGTACGCGTGTGGCCTGGAAGGTCAGCTCCAGCGAAGCCTGCACCACGCCTTCCCTTGTGTTGTAGGTGCAGTCGTTGGTCGCGTTGACCAAAGAGACGGTATAGAGCTCATTGGCGAGATCGGGGGTGGTGCCGGGGCGGAATATCGTCACGCTCTGTGTGTCGGCCAGGATGGCGGGCACCGGGCAGACTATGATCCTGGACGAACAACCCAACAGCAGCAGCAGGGCGCCGATTGGGGCCAGGCGAAACAGGCGTACGTGCATCAATTCAGGTCTTTCCTTGGGCGCCAAACAGGGTGGCGCTTGACTTTTGCCCGCCGCCTGCCCGACTTCTCGCCACGCCCCCGATTTGGGCGGCGGACCATAGCCAAGCGGACCCAGGATGGAAAGCATAGAACACCGGAATTGCCAAGGGTTTCGAGCATTTAAGGCTCGGATCTAAGCCCGGTGGCGGTCTATACGGACGTCAGTTTTGAGGATCTGGAGCGGCTGCTGGAACGGTACGACATCGGCGAGCCCCTGTCCCTCAAGGGCATCGCCGAGGGGATCGAAAATTCCAACTTCTACCTGCAGACCGACCGCGGCGCCTATTTTTTGACCCTCTATGAAAAGCGGGTGGCAGCGGGCGACCTGCCCTTCTTTCTGGGGTTGATGGAGCACCTGGCCGGGCGCGGTATCCATTGCCCACTGCCCGTCAAGACCCGCGACGGGCGCTCTTTGGTCAACCTGAACCGCCGCAATGCCGCCATCGTCACCTTCCTGACCGGAATCGCGCTGCGCCGCCCGGATGCTGCCCATTGCGCCGCTGCCGCCGCCACCTTGGCGGGGCTGCACAAAGCGGGCGAGGGTTTTGCCCTCACCCGCACCAATGCGTTGGGGCCAAAGGGCTGGCGGCCGCTGGCGGAATCGATTCACGATGCCGACACTATCGAAGACGGGCTGAGCGCCTTGATTCACGGCTCGCTGGAAGACTTGGTGTCCGCTTGGCCGGACAATCTGCCGGGCGGCGTGATCCATGCCGATTTCTTTCCCGACAACGTGCTGTTCGTGGGCAATCAGGTAGGCGGGGTGATCGACTTCTACTTCGCCTGCAATGACACCTATGTGTACGACCTGGCGATCATGCTCAATAGCTGGTG
>DATBCP010000338.1:0-4177 GCA_036270435.1 Rhizomicrobium sp.
CTGAGACCGCTCCAGCATATGCAGCTGGCCGTCATCGCCCATCAGCTGCAGCGAATAGCTGTCCTGATTGAGCAACACTCCGTCCAGCGCGCCTCCGCTGTTCAGGGTGATATGAACCGCATCGTAAGTGTCCATCGGCGGTAGGCTGCGCAAGTGCACGCCGCCGTCGCCATAGACCCGGTGATTGGGCTTGGTCAGTGCGTCAATGATGAGGTTGGATTTGCGTTCGGTTGCAATATTCGTGAGATCAGGTCCCCGCAGGCCACCTTTGCCGCCCAGCATATGGCAGGAGCCGCACTGACCCTTGCCCCAGAATATCTCTTCGCCGTGGGCAACATTGCCTGAAAGCGGATTGTCGATGGCCGTTCCCCGCAGGGACTGCAGAAAGGCGCCGATCTTGAAAATATCGTCGTCCGCCAGCTTTCCCTTCCAGGCCGGCATGACCGTGCCGGGCGCGCCATTGCGGATCACATCCAATATCTGGTTGTCGCTCAACTCGCCACGAAGCGGCACCGACAAGTTATGGATGATCTCAGGCCCAATCTCGCCCGCGCCGCCATTGGGACCGTGGCAGGAGGTGCAGTTCTGATTGTAGACCTGTTCTCCCTGTGCGATCGCCTGGCTATTGCCGGCGAACGGATTGGCTGGGCCCGATGGCGCGGCGCGCCGCTGCGCATGAGCCGTCACAATGGTCATGGAAATCACGAAACCGATGGCGAGTGCCTTGGTCAAACCGCATTTCATGGTTTCTTCTCCACGGCGGTGTCGCGGTCCGGCAGGCCGAAGGCAAAGATATTCGTGCCGGACGCGATTGCCAGATACTGATGGCCATCCACACTGTAGGTAAGCGGGCTGGCGGTGATCAGGTCGCCGGTGTTGTAGTGCCACAATGACCGGCCGGTCTTGGCATCCAGCACCGACACCTGACCGAACTGTTCCGGCGAAAAGACAATGCCTCCTTCGGTGGTCAACAGCCCGGGGCCATAATGGTTGGAGCGGACCTGCTTGTAGTCCCATTTGATCGCGCCGGTCTTGGCGTCTATCGCCCTTGTATAAAGCTGCCAGGCTTCCTTATCTCGCGGGCTTTCCAGGTAACTTGTTTCGGAGTCGGGTGCCGAACTCGCCAGCGTATTCACGCCGCACCCTTCCGTCGTCGTCACATAAAAAAGACCTGTGGCGGGATTATAAGCCGGCGAAGGCCAGTTGGTGGCGCCCGCGGTGGAAGGACAGGTAATAGTGCCTTTGACGGTCGGTTCATGCGCCGGGTCGGGCTGGCCCTTGCCTGTCTTTGGATCGACCGTTCCCCAATCAACGCGACTGACAAAAGGCGTCGCCTGGAGAAATTCACCATTGGTGCGATCGAGGATGTAATAAAAGCCGTTGCGGTTGGCCTGCAGCGCCAGTTTGCGCGGCTTGCCTTTGAATGTCATGTCCGCAAGGACGATGATCTCGGTGGAGTCATAGTCGTGCGTATCGTGCGGCGTATTTTGAAAATACCATTTCAGTTTCCCGGTATCGATATCGAGTGCAACGATGCAATCGGAATAGAGATTGTCGCCGGGGCGGCCCTTGCCAGACCATTGCGGATTGGGCTGGCCGGTCCCGTAATAGACAAGCTTCAGTTCCGGATCATAGGCGCCGCCGATCCAGATCGGCCCACCACCGGGCTCATGCCCGCCCCAGCTGCCCAAGGCCGGATCGCCTTTTTCGGGAACCGAGCGCCAGGTCCAGCGATACTCGCCGGTCTGTTCGTCATAGGCCTGGATGAAGCCGCCGCCATCGCCGACGGTGCCGAAGCGATTGCCACCGACGAGGATCTTGCCGTTTGCGACCATGGGAGGGATACCGGCAAAGGAGACTTTGGGTCCGCCTTTCGATTCCCAAATCTGGGCGCCCGTCCGGGCATCCAGTGCCAGCACATGGCCGTCATTGGTGGTGACATAGACCCGGTTGTGCGCCACGGCGGCGCCGCGCTGATAGGCCGCCGTCGCCGGCTGGCGCCGGAAGCGCCAGATGATATTGCCGGTGCGCGCATCCAGCGCGTCGATCCGGTTGTAGCCGCTGACATACATCACGCCATTGACCACGACAGGAACACTTTCCAGGCCCTGCAGCCCGTCGACATGGTAGGTCCATTTGCCCTGGAGATTGCCGGCATTGGCCGGCGTGATCTCCTTCAAGGAGGAATAACGCTGGTTGTTGTAGCTGCCGCCATAGATCGGCCAGTCCTTGCCGGGCTGAGCGGGATAGCCGTCCTGGGCTGACGCCCCCGAGGTGCATAGCGCCACGGCGGTGGCCAGCAGGAAAGTGCGCAAGATTGCGCCTCTTGTGTCGCAAGCAAATCTCTTCATTCTTTGTCCCCTCGCACACTCGATTCCGGCGCTACTGCCCGCCAACGAGCGAAACCGGCACTTTCATGAACTCTGACGGCGCCAAAGCGCGCGGCGCGAAATGCGCCCGCATCACCGCACCCTTGAAATAGGAAACGTGATTGATGCGCACCCCGACCGAGGAATGGCCGGACCCCTGCGGCACATACGCGAGGGGCGCTTCCTTCTCCATGACGCCATTGACGAAGCTGCGATGGGTTTGGCCGTCATAAGTCTGGGTGACGACGTACCACCGGCCCAGAGGATGAGTCTTGCTCTTGTCGATCAAGGCCGACTGATATCCCGGACCATGGGTGAAGGATTCGAAATAGCACTGGTTGCCGTCCACCCTGAGCTCGAAAGTGAAGCGCGCATTTTTATCGGCGACCGGATTGTTGGGATCGACCGTTGCGTCCAGACCCGTCTTCGGATCGGTCTCGGCCAGGTGAAACCACCGCTGGGCGGGGTCGCCGCCATCGGGCCGCACCAAGGCTTCAAAGGTGAACTGGGAAAAGCCGGCCAACGGATGGTTGTCGATGAAAAGCCCATCTTGAACCCCGTCGAAAAGCACAGCCTTTCCTGCCGGCGTGGTGATGATCTTGGGCTGGCCATCCACATGCGCAGGATTCCCGCCGATAACCTCCAGGCGATCGAACTGCCAGACCACATCCCGATCGGATTGAGCCAGAACGCCGCCGCTTGCCAACGCGGCAGTGGCGCCAGCCAGAAGAGGCGCTTTGGAAAGCACATCCCGGCGCGATTGAACGAAAGGATTGATGTTTTTCAACTCAGACCCCTGCCCTGACCAGAGCCACTTTGCCGCTGGGGTCCACCACCACTTGATTGGCGGCGGCCGAATTTTGCTTGTTGAGGAACTTCAGCGCGCCGGTCTTGGGATCAATGGCGTAGACGCTGACCCCCGGCGGCACGCGAGCGCTGTTTTCCTGCCAGTTCACCGCATAGAGATATTTGCCGTTGGGCGGGATCCAGACATGCGCGGGATTGGCGGTCTCCGCCACCCGACCCAGTGACGACAAGGCCATGGTAGCGGTGTCAAAGCGCCAGCCGTAGATCCCCTGCGAGGTGGACGGCTGCGGAGCGGGGCGGCCGGGAATGACCCGCAGCCGCGTTCCTGATGACGGTTCAGCCGTATAGGAACCCGCATAGACGAAATATTGCTCCGCACTGGCGATGGATGGCATCGCCAGTGCCAGCAACAGGCTGGCCACGACTTCTAATCTCATGCGCTTCCCCGCTGCGCCACCGAGATGGCAGAACTACACGCCCTGCCGGATTCTGATCCAATCCAATGCCACCCTAGGTCAGTCCAACATCTTTGCGGAGCACTAAAATCGCTCACCGACCATAATTCTTTATCTTGTTGCGCTGCACATCGTCCGCCTTTCAACCCATGAGCGCAGTCGATTGCCGCGGGAGACGGATGCAGTCGCCCCTATGGAGCCGGCGGAACAATGCTGCGACGGCTTGCCGGCGCGCTTTTCGATCTGCACCAGACCATCTATGTTCCCGTGCTTCTGTTGCCCCCCAAAGTGTCATGTTGAAGGAGCTCTCACGTTCAAACCGACGCAGCCGGCCTGGGCGCCCTTTAAGCGGGCGCTTGGTTGTAAGCCCAGGTGCCATGCCTGCAGCTGCAGATACCCGCGACCAGGTGGAAACCAGTGCGACGTGTTGCGCGGTAATTGGCGATGATCGCCAATGGCTCGATTGTTAGTACGGTGCCGCTCAGCACAGCGGCAAACTCTATGATCAGGCCACCGGCCAAGTCCGGTCTCGGCGAAGAACCAATA
>DATBCP010000339.1:0-2843 GCA_036270435.1 Rhizomicrobium sp.
TGGCGGCTTCCTCCAGCACCAGCCCCACCAACTTGTCACGGCCATAATCCAATAACTCGGCCGGCCCCATGCCGCGTGCGATCATGACGGCGTTCTGGGGCAAGTGGCGCTGGGCACCCTCCTCGCCGGTCAGGTGGCGCAACAGCCGCCGGGCCAGGTCGTCGAAATCATGCGCCCGCTCGCGCAGGATCGGATCGCCCAGGCGTTGTACCCGCAGGCGCGTTTCGTCCTGTACGCGCTCCACCGCCGCTTCGGCGGTCAGGCCGGTGCGCACCGCGTCCCGCATGCGCTGGCGCCAGCCCTGGTCATAGGCGAACAGGCGGTAGGCCTCGATCACCTCGCGCCCCTCGCCGGTCAGGTCCAACTCGCTGGAGGACAGCATTTCGTCCACCGACTCGCGCAAGGAGCCGATGGCCTCTTCCAGCCGCTTGAGTTCGGCGACGGGATTATCGGCGATCATGCGCTCGACCCGCACGCGCGGTTCATGCAGCACCACCCGTCCCACCGCCACGCCTTCCGACAAGCCGTCGCCGGCGAATTTGCGCGGCCGGTCGACGCGCAATTCCGGCTCGTCCAGCTCGGCGACATTGAAGAAGCCGCCCTGGGCCACCACTTCGGCCAGCACCATGGCGACTGTCTGCAGCGCCTCGACTTCCTCCTCGGCATAGATGCGCTCGGCCTTGTTCTGGACCGTCAGCACGCCGAACACCTGGCCGCCGCGCACAATGGGCACGCCCAGGAAGGACTTGTAGGGGTCTTCGCCGGTTTCCGGCCGGTAGGAGAAGTGCGGATCGGCAGGCGCATCCGACAGGTTCACGGCTTCGGCGGTTTCCGAGATCAGGCCGACCAGGCCTTCGCCTTCCTTCAGCCGGGTGTTGTGGACCGCCGCGCGGTTGAGGCCCTCGGTGGCGAACAGCTCCAGCACCTTGCCGGCGCGCCGCAGATAGATGGAGCAGACTTCCGCCACCATGTTGGAGGCGATCACGGTCACCAGCTTGTCCAGCCGCATCTGGGCGGATGTCTGTTCCGCCATGATCTCGCGCAGGCGGCGTAGAAGCAATCGCGGACCACCGCCAACGGACATCAGCCCTGCCCCTCCAGCGGTTTCACGATTTCCCAGTGATGACCGAAAGGATCGGCCAGCCGCCCCATCAGGAAGCCATGCTGTTCAGAGACCGGATGGACGGGAGTGGCGCCGGCAGCAACCGCCCGCGCGAAGAGAGCGGCAGGATCGTCCACGGTCAATACCATCCGCGCCGTGCCGCCTTTGAGTGTTTCCGGGCTGAAATTGCCATGCTGGGGAGATTCGTCCGAAAGCCAGAATTCCGCGCCGCCGATGGCGAGCCGCGCCACCACCTCGCCGGCGGGATTTTCGATGTGAAATTGCTCCCGCGCGCCAAAGGCACTGACATAGAACGCAACCGCCTGCCTGCCGCGCCGGACGGAGAGAAAAGGTGCCAGAGAAGTGGCGATGGGCATTTGGTCATATCCTCGGAACCGGCGAACGCGTCATGGCCACCAGTGTGAGCCATTCGCCCGGACGATCAAGCCACAAGGCCAAGGTCGAGCTATGCCGCATCCAGCTCATAGGCGGAATGCAGCGCCCGGACCGCCAGTTCGACATATTCCTCGCCGATCAACACGCTGACCTTGATCTCGGAGGTGGAGATCACCTGGATGTTGATGCCCTTTTCCGACAGGGTGCGGAACATGAGCTGCGCCACGCCCGGATGGGCGCGCATGCCGATGCCGATGATCGACACTTTGGCGACGTCGGAGGTGTGGGTGACGTCGCGATAGCCGATTTCCTTGCCATGGGTTTCGATCGCCTGAAGCGCCCGGTTCAATTCACCCCTTGTGCAGGTGAAGGTGAGATCGGTGGTCTTGCCGTCTTCCGACACATTCTGGACGATCATGTCGACATTGACCCCGGCATCCGCCAGCGGCCCGAAAATGGCCGACGCCACGCCGGGCTTGTCGGGCACCTTGTGCAGGGTGATCTTGGCTTCGTCGCGGCTATAGGCGATGCCGGTGACCGGTTTCTTTTCCACGATGTCTTCCTCGTCGCAAAGCAGGGTGCCGCCCACATCGGGCGTGAAGGTTGAAAGCACGCGGGTCGGCACCCGGTGCAGCATGGCGATTTCCACCGAACGCGTCTGCAGGACCTTGGCCCCCAAAGACGCCATCTCCAGCATTTCTTCATAGGCGATCTTTTCCAGCCGCCGTGCCTTGGGGACGATGCGGGGATCGGTGGTGTAAACGCCGTCCACGTCGGTGTAGATGTCGCAGCGCGCCGCCCCGATGCCGGCGGCTACGGCGACCGCGCTGCTGTCGGAGCCGCCGCGTCCCAGAGTGGAAATGCGCGTTCCCGGCGCCACGCCTTGAAAACCCGCCACCACCGCCACTTCGCCGCCTTCGATGGCCTTTTTCATCTCGGCCGCGGGTACGCCCTCGATGCGGGCCGCGCCATGCACTGCGCTGGTGTTGATCGGCACCTGCCAGCCCAGCCAGGAGCGCGCCTTGATGCCCATGGCGTTCAGGGCGATGGCCAACAGGCCGCAGGTGACCTGCTCGCCGGCCGCCACCACGACATCGTATTCGCGCTGGTCCGGCACCGTGCCACGGTTGGCGCCTTCCGGCTTGGCGGCATCGCTGGTCCAGGCCACCAGCTTGTTGGTCTCCCCCGCCATGGCGGACACCACCACCGCGACCTGATTGCCGCGCATCACTTCCCGCTTCACCAGGCTTGCGACATGGCGGATACGCTCGATATCGGCCACCGAGGTGCCGCCGAATTTCATCGCAATAGTCGCCACTTGCTTGATCCCTTACCTGATTTTTGG
>DATBCP010000340.1:0-3961 GCA_036270435.1 Rhizomicrobium sp.
CCCTATCAATGGCAAGTGGAGCAATCGGCGGCGGCCATTCTCAAGGCGCTGGACGGGCCCGGATGGGATGCGGTGGTCTGCTATCAGAGCCGGGTGGGGCCGCTGGAATGGATCGGTCCTTCCACCGATGCCGAGATCGCCCGCGCCGGCCGTGACGGCAAAGGCGTGATTGTGGCTCCCATCGCCTTTGTCAGCGAACATTCCGAGACCTTGGTGGAATTGGATATCGAATACCGCCGGCTGGCGGGGGAGGCCGGAGTGCCCGATTATCGCCGGGCCGCCACAGTTGGAACACATCCGGATTTCATAGAAGGGCTGGCGGGCCTTGTGCGCGCGGGCGTGGATGAAAAAACTGTCACCTGTGGCGAGGGGCGTCTCTGTCCCGTGGCATACAAGCGCTGCGGCTATAACGGATAAGGGGAACGGCGATGGACGGGCTGCGCAACCAACTATCCAACTATATTCCCTGGATCCTGGCCTTTCACATTATCGCGGTGATCGCCTGGATGTCGGCCATGCTCTATCTGCCGCGGCTGTTCGCATATCACACCGAAACCAAGCCGGGTTCGGAGTCCAGCGAGCGCTTCAAGGTGATGGAGCGCCGCTTGCTGAAGGGCATCATGAATCCTTCCATGATCGCGGTGTGGATCTTGGGGCCGCTGCTGGCCTGGCTGACCGGCGCTTACCTGGACACCTGGCTGCAGATCAAATTCGTGCTGGTGATCATCCTGAGCGGGATGCACGGGCTGTATGTGCGCTGCTGGCGGGCCTTTGCCGAGGATCGCAACACCCATTCGGCGCGCTTCTACAAGATCGTAAACGAGGTTCCCGCGGTGCTGATGGTGTTGATCGTGATCCTGGTCAAGGTCCAGCCCTTTGGGGGCTGATGCTGGGATTGGGGCGGAATTCCTGAACCGCTTGAAACATTATTTGCGAAGGCGTCCGTGGGGGCCAAAAGCCGGGATATTTGCAAGCCCGCCAAATCAGGCTATAAACCTTCCCGTCTGATTGACCCGCGCGATCCCCGGATAAAAGGGGGCGCGGACCGGAAGCGGCAGTGCTGTGAACGGTAAAGGGTCAGAACCAACCTCTTCGATGACCGCATCCGGGCTGGCGCTCTTCGTTCATCGAACCCAATTCCCCATTTCGACCAGGTGCCAACCCCATGACCGTCCAAGAAGGCCTGCAGGCGATGAAGCTGCAGGATCTCAAGAATAAAAAACCCGCTGATTTGCTGGCTTTTGCCGAAGAATTGGAGATCGAGAACGCATCGTCCATGCGCAAGCAGGACATGCTTTTCGCCATCCTCAAGGAACTGGCCGAGCGGGAGGTGGAGATCACCGGCACCGGGGTGGTGGAAATCCTGCAGGACGGCTTTGGCTTCCTACGTTCGCCGGAATCCAACTACCTGCCCGGCCCCGATGATATCTATGTCTCGCCCTCCCAGATCCGCCGCTTCGGCCTTCGGACCGGCGATACCGCCGAAGGCCCGATCCGGGCACCCAAGGAGGGCGAGCGCTATTTCGCCCTGCTGAAAGTGACTTCGATCAATTTCGAGGACCCCGAGCAGATCAAGCACAAGGTCCATTTCGACAATCTGACCCCGCTCTATCCGACGCGCTGGCTCAAGATGGAGCTGGAAGACCCCACCATCAAGGACAAGACCGGCCGGGTGATCGACATCGTGGCGCCGCAGGGCATGGGCCAGCGCGCCCTGATCACCGCCCCGCCGCGCACCGGCAAGACGGTGATCCTGCAGAACATCGCCAAGGCGATCGCCGCCAACCATCCGGATGCCTTCCTGATCGTGCTTCTGATCGACGAACGTCCGGAAGAAGTCACCGACATGCAGCGCACGGTGAAGGGCGAAGTGATTTCCTCGACATTCGACGAACCGGCCACCCGTCACGTCCAGGTGGCGGAAATGGTGATCGAAAAGGCCAAGCGCCTGGTCGAGCACAAGCGCGACGTGATTATCCTGCTCGACTCCATCACCCGCTTGGGCCGCGCCTACAACACGGTTGTGCCCTCGTCCGGCAAGGTTCTGACCGGCGGCGTGGATGCCAATGCCTTGCAGCGGCCCAAGCGCTTCTTCGGTGCCGCGCGCAATATCGAGGAAGGCGGCTCGCTCACCATCATCGCCACCGCGCTGATCGATACCGGCAGCCGCATGGACGAAGTGATTTTTGAAGAGTTCAAGGGCACCGGCAACAGCGAAATCATCCTGGACCGCAAGGTCGCGGACAAGCGCGTCTTCCCGGCCATCGACATCATGCGGTCCGGCACCCGCAAGGACGAGCTGCTGGTCGAGAAAGGCACGTTGGCCAAGACCTATGTACTGCGCCGCATCCTTTCGCCCATGGGCACGGTGGATGCCATCGAGTTCCTGCTGGATAAGCTGCGGCAGTCGAAGAACAATGGCGATTTCTTTGAGAGCATGAATACCTAAGGATTTATTTTTGACCCCCATCCGTCGCAGCTCGAGTCGGCTCTGCCGACACCTCGCTGCGACACCTTCCCCCTCCAATGGCTTCGCCATGAGGGGGAAGGAAGCTGACGGATGCTGAACGTCGCTCCGCGGAATGCGTCGCTCGAGATTCCTGGATAATCTCATTCATCGCAGTGTGGGGTTGCCTTCCGGTTGAGCGTGCACAAAAGGGCGGCATCATGCTGTTTTCATGGGCCGGAAATACTTTTCGCGCATTATAGAAGGCATGAGCCTGGAATGGATCGCCGCCGGCGTCCTGGTCTGCCTGTTCGCCTTGATCGCCCTGATGCCGTCTTTTGACGGCAAGTGGGACGTTTGATCCTTGTCATTCCCGCGAAAGCGGGAATCCAACTTTTTCTGAATGCAGGTCTTGAAGTTGGATGCCCGCTTGCTCGGGCATGACAATTGGGGGTCAAGGAATCAGTATCGTCGCGCCGCTCGTTTTCTTGCCTGTCAGCGCGTCATGCGCCTGGGCCGCATCCTTGAGTGCAAAGCGCTGGTTGATGTGTACCTTCACCGCACCGGACTCCAGCACCTTGAAGAGATCATCCGCCGTTTCCTGCAATTCTTCTGCTGTCCGCGTGTAGTGCGCCAGCACAGGCCGGGTCACGAACAGCGACCCTCGGGCCGCCAGCGCGGAGGGCGGGAAAGGATCGACCGGTCCGCTGGCATTGCCAAAGGTCACCATGATGCCCCGGGTCTGAAGGCAATCCAGCCCGGCCATGAAGGTGTCCTTGCCGATGGAGTCGTGCACCACCGGCACGCCCTTGCCGCCGGTCAGTTCGCGCACTTTCTTTTCCCAGCCGGGCTCCCTGGTGTTGACCACATGGGCGCAGCCATTGGCTTTGGCCAGGTCGATCTTTTCCGGCGAGGTGGTCGAGCCGATCACTGTGGCGCCCAGGTGATGCGCCCACTGACAGGCGATCTGGCCGACGCCGCCCGCCGCGGCATGGAACACGATGGTTTCACCCGCTTTCACCGGATGGATGCGGCGGATGAGATATTGCGTGGTCATGCCTTTCAGCAACGCCGCGGCGGCCAGTTCGTCGCTGATGCCATCGGGCAAGCGCACCAGCCGGTCGGCCACCACATTGTTGGCTTGCGCATAGGAGCCGATGACGCCGCTGGCATAACCGACCCGGTCGCCCACTTTGAAGCGGCTGACGCCCTCGCCCACCGCTGTCACCATGCCCGCCGCTTCCGAACCCAACCCCGAGGGCAGCGGCAAGGGATAAAGACCGGTGCGGTGATAGGTGTCGATGAAGTTCACGCCGATCGCGGTATGGCGGACTTGCACCTGCCCGGCCGCGGGCGGCAGCAGGTCGACATCGACAACCTGCAAGACATCGCTGCCACCGGTTTTCTCGAAGCGGATGGCTTTGACCATGGCTAGAACCTCGGCTGTGGTTGTTGCATCGGCTGTTGCTGCTGCGCCTGCTGCTGCTGGGCGGCGCGCAGTTGCGGCGGCAAGGT
>DATBCP010000341.1:0-7265 GCA_036270435.1 Rhizomicrobium sp.
GCCGCCGTTCCATTCGGCGTGCGCCGGAAAGGCGCAGAGCGGCCGCACCCGTTCCACCGGCTGGCGGGGATCATCCCCGTGATATTTGGTGGCGATCAGCGTGTCCGGCGCCTTGTTCTGTTCCACCCAGGCGGTGATGGCCGGCAGCGTCGCCAGCATGTTGGGGCCCCGCCCGCCGCCGCAATGAAGCATGCCCGGCGCCATGAACAAGCGGTAGAAATTGCCTGTCGCGCCCATCCGTGCCTGCACGCTCTTGAAATAATCCACGGAATCCAGTGCCGGAATCGCGGGGTCCGCCCAGCCATGATACTGGATCAGCTTGCCGCCATGCGCCTGGAAGGCGGAAAGATCGGTGTCATAGCTGTTGAAGACCGGGGCGAATTTCTCGTCCGTCATCTTGAGGTCGTTGTCGAAGTCAAAGCGTGTCATGTCATAATTGGGGTCGCCATAGACGATGTAGCTGAAGAAATTGTGGCCGAAGGCGTGGAATAGCGACTGCTTGCCGTCGCCCGCCGGACCCGTGATCCAATGGGTCCAGCCATTGTCTTCGGCCTCGCCGCCGGGAGAAAAGCCACTGAGGATTTTTTCGTGCGTGCGCGGATTGCGCGGACCGGCATAGATCTTTTCCAGCGCCGCCACCTGGTCGGAGGACAGGCAATCGGGCGTATCGCCGCTCTTGCACAACAGGGCCCTAGGACGGAAATCGCATGCCAACGGATCCTGGATCACCCCATCGGCGTCGCCGCATTGCTTCAGTGCGGCGGCCTCGACCAATTTCAGCTTGTCGGGCGGCAGCGCGCCAGCCGGTGTGGCGCTGATCGCCTGATAGTCCCACAGCCCATTGGCAAACAGATGGGTCCAGTGATTGGCCGGATCGCCCGCCACGATGCCGTTGAAATCCCGCGGATAGCGTTGGGCTTCCGTCAGCGCCTCGCGCCCGCCATCCGAACAGCCCTGGAAGTAGGAATATTTCGGCGCGCCCGCATAGGCGGTGATGATCGCCTTGGCGGCATCCGTGGTTTCCTTCAGGGCACGATAGCCGAAGTCGATCTGTTTTTCGGGATGTCCCAGCGCCCAGCCGGCGTCGGTGCCGTCGCTGCTCTGGTGGCCGTCATCGGTCCCAGCCACTGCAAAGCCCTGGACCAGGCCCGCGGCCATGACGGGTTCGGGGATCGTGCCGGCAAAGCCCCCATTGCCCAATTGCAGATAGCGGCCGTTCCAATGATCAGGGATCCACACCTCGAAGCGGATATCGGAATCCGGCGTGGGATGGGAGGCACCGGTGACGCGGCAATAGCCAGGATGGGCGTTCGCGGGATCGATCGAGGCCGGCACGATCATCGCGCGCGACAGGACGACATGCGGCAAGGAGAGGTTGGTGAGCGCGCCACAGGCCGGCGATGGCGTTCGTGTCTGTGAGAGGACGGCCGGCGCGGCGACCAGGGCCGCGATGCCGGCCAAGGCGAACCAAGGACGCTTGAACCAGGGTCTCATATCGCCTCTCTTGGGATGGTGCCCACGGTTCCCGATGCTACGTTTTTCCCCTGTTCCCCGCCAGCCGCCAGGCAGGCAAGCAATGGTGTCAAAGTTCGTCAGCCAGGGGCATCGCTTGACGGACTTGTTTGTTGACGGATGAGCCGCTGCCCTCGCAATGACAGCTGTTTCACCTCACGTCCATGGAGGCTTCATGCGGATCGGCATTCTGGGTTCGGGACTGATGGGCAGCAAGCTCGGGACGCTTTTTGCCCGGGCCGGCCATGATGTGACATTCAGCTATTCGCATGACCGCCAAAAGCTGGAAAGGTTGGCCCGGAAGGCTGGGGCGCAAGCCGGAACCCCGGCCGGCGCGGCGCGCGGCGCCGGTGCCGTGCTGCTGGCGGTGCATTGGTCGCGGGTGGATGACGTCTTGAGCCAGGCCGGCGATTTGTCGGGCAAGGCGCTGCTGTCCTGCACCCTGCCGATGAGCAAGGATGACAGCCGGCTGGTGGTGGGGTTTGCCACATCCGGCGCGGAAGCCTTGGCGGCAAAACTGCCGAAGGCGCATGTGGTCTCGGCTTTCAGCACCGCGCCGAGCGAAGTGCTGTTCGCGGTGTTCGCAGGCCGGGGGAAGAAGACGCGGCCGGACTTGGTGTTCTGTGGCGACAGCAAGAAGGCCAAGACGATCGCCGCCAGGCTGATCCGCGATACGGGATTTCATCCGGTGGATGTGGGGGGCTTGTCCATCGCCCGTTATATCGAGCCCTTTTCGCTGTTGGCCGCCGAGATCGCCTATGAAGGCAAGGGTGGCCCGCAACTGGCTTATCGCTTCGAACGGTTCAAGAGGCGGTGATCATGGCGTCAGGCTGGCGCCGGCCAGCCGCGCCACCGCCGAGAGCGTGGTCTGGGCTGCATTCAGCCCCAGCCGGAAATCCTTGTCGTCATAGGTTTTGTACAGGTCGGTCGGCTGGTGCCATTGCGGATCCCAGCCATTGCCGACCTGGGCGCCCCGCTCATTCTCGCGCACGCTGATGGAGGCCACCAGGTCCTGGAATTCACGGGAGTCGGTATTGGTCATGTGGCTGCCGATGGCGGCAGGATAATCGGTGGCATATTGCTCATTGGCCGATTGCAACGCAAAGGCCAGGTCGCGCGACGCCGCCGCGAACTTCGAATTGGCCTGGAATTCGAGATTGACGTCGGCTTCGGGCCGCTGGACAGGACTGACACTGCCGTCGCTGCGCGGCATGCCATGGTCAAACAGCATCATGTCGTGCTGGATCATGCCCAACCATCTGGGCTCGGGATAACGGCCAGAGCCGGACGGGTTCTCTTTGCCTTGCAGCGCGGCGCGCTGTTGGACATAGGCATGGGCCCCGTTCAGGCCGGTCTCTTCATTGTTCCACAAGATGAAGCGGATGGAACGGTCGGTGCGCACATTGGGGCTGGAGAAGATGCGCGCCAGCTCCATGACCAGTGCCGTGCCCGAGCCATTGTCATTGGCGGCTTCGCCGAAGCCGATGCCGTCCATATGGGCGCTGACGATGTACATCTCGCCCGGATGGGTGGCGCCGATCTTGGTGCACCAGACTTCTTCGCGTTCTCCCGGGACCGCGGGCGGGGTATCCAGCGCGCGCAAAACCGGATCGGGCTGGGCGCTTGCGTCGGTGTTGACGCCCGTGGGGCGGCGGAACCCGCGGGCACGGGCGCCGCCGACATTGAACAGAGGGCCGTTGGGCGCTGCAGCGGTTGCCGGGACGACGGCGTGGGTTGGCTCTTCACCGAACTGGTATTTCAGCCGCTCGGTATTGGTGCAGCCATAACGCTTCAGCTGTGTCTCGATCCAGTCGATGGCGGCGCGATTGCGCGCGGTGCCCTGGCGCCGGTCGCCGAATTGGGTCAGACCCTTGATGGTGGCTTTGTATTTTTCCAGGTCCAGGCGCTGGACCAGGGTGCGGATGGGATCGGATCCGGGTTGAGCAGGGACGGGCTGGGAGAGGACCGGCAGTGCCCAGATCGCAAGGGCGCAAACCGAAACAACGAAACGCCTGCCTGTCATGCCTCCACCTTGATTGCCCGGGCGGTTCGCGGCCGGTTCTGCATCAACTGTTCGATCTGCAGGACCATGTCGGCGATGGGGAAGGCGGCGGCGACGCAACACCAGACGACGGTCTCGTCAAATTGCTCCGGCACATGGAAGAGGACGGAGATGGCCCGCACCTCCAGAAAGATCAGGGCGCAGGCGAAACTGCGGGTCATCCACTGCCGGTGCTGCTGCACCTTACGCTGACGGATGAAGATCAAGGCCATGGTGGTGGCAAAGATCCAGATCACGGCATCGGCGGCCGCGGCCATGGTGAAGCTGCGCGCAGCACCCATCCGCTCCTCGAACCACTGGATATAGACGCCAACCGGCGCGCCGAGATAGCAGCCGGTGATGTAGAAATAGCCCAGGGTCTTGTGAAGCGTCAGGTATTTGCGCCGCAGTCTTTCGGAGAATTGGAACGGTCCGAGGAACAGCGCCAAGGCGGCGACCAGGCCGTGCGGCAAAAGGATCATCCGGAAAGGCGCGATATGCGTCCATTCCGGGTCGGACTCGCTGATCAGGAAGCTCTCGTTGGTGACGAGGACATAGACGTACATCGCCCCGATCAGCAGGAAGAGCAAGGTTTTGGGGCGCGGCGCTTGCCATTGCCTGGGCGCTTCGGGGGTCAATTCCATGGCCATGGCGAACTCCGTTCAAATGTGGTTGGCAATAGGGCGAAGATGCATCGGCATGGCGCGCGTCAATCGGGCGACAATTTCGGGTCGCCGGCGCCCCTGCGGCCGCCCTCCAGCCAATCTGCCAGCCCCGGCGTGCAGCCGCGCCGCGCGAGCGCCTCATAACGCGCGATGTCCGCCTCCTTCAAACAGTCCCGCCAGCGTCCGCTGCGGCCCTGATTGATGAATCTGTCCGCACCGCGGTCGAAAACCTTTTGCAGCGAGGGATAAAGCGCGTCACCGTCCTTCTTCATCGTCTCGAAGCGGGCCGCTTCGACCAGCGACGGCATCACGCTGTCCGCTACGGCGATGCCGAGAAACTCCGCGATCCGCCGCATCTCGCCGGCCAAATCCTCCTTCAGGTCGTTGTAATGGACCAAAAGCAGGTTCTCCCGGTTTCGCTCCTGCCAGTAGGTGTCCTCGAAGCTGAAAAATTCGGATCCAAACCGCCCCGCGTTGGGTTTGTCCGGCTCATTGAGCTGGGTTTCCATTTCCTCGAACCAATGGAGGAGATATGTGCGGGGATCCTCCGGGGCACGCGGCGGAGGTCCGTCCGGCCGGCGGCCGTGCTCGGCAGCCAAAGCCGCCGCCAGGGCACCGATATGCGCGCTGAATTCCGGCTTGAATCCTTTTTCGTGGTTCTGCCAGGAGAGCCGGGCGTCGCGACCGTCGCGTCCGACATGAATATATTTCACCGAATCCCAAACCGGCAACGCGTCAAACGGAAGATGGGATTTGATATAGCGGCGGTGGGTCTGCGCCCTCAATGTCGCCAGGTCATCCTCAACCGAATTGAAAAGCGTGGAGTCGAGCCATCGTGACATGTCCCCGAAAGGCCTCACGGCGGGAGACTGGAAGACCAGCAGGTCTACAATCCTTTGGGTCCAGGTCGTCCCGCATTTCGCATAGGTCGCGATGACAATGTCGTCTTCCCGAGGCTCGAAGTCATTCCAACGCCGGCTATCCACGGCTGGCGTGCGAACCACACGTTTCGGTTCGCGAAGCAAGGTGACCATGGTGCGTCTCCCCTTTGAAACTATGCCGCAATCAAGCGCGATGACGGTTCCAGTTTGGATTTTTCGGATGACGTAAGCTCAAGCGTGCCGGTGTGGGCGAAATGCGTCCGCGCTTCGCCCTTTTTGCCCGCGGCATCGGCCTTGGCCCGGCTGGCGTCCGCCAGGGCAAGCGCGACCGCGGCCGGATTGGCCGTCTCCGATACACCGCTTGAAGCGTCTTCAGCCATTCGCCCCCTAGGCCCCTGGCGTTTGATCACTCGAAATGCACGCGCGGCGGATGAGGCCGCTTGACGGCAAAATGGTAAATTATCGGAATGCGAAACGATACGCCCGAAACGGATACTGGCGCAAAGTCCGGTCTTGCGAAAGCGCCAGATCAGGGCGGTCAAAGCAAAAGATGCATAATTCTTCCCAAAAAACCCGCGCCATGGGCTGGCGAGGCCGGCGCATCAGCTTCGCGTCATCCGCCGGCGGGCCAGCCATAGGAAGGGCGCAATGGTGAGCAGGTATCAGACCGACGCCAGTTGCCAACGGCCCGGCGTGATCGCTTGCGCCGACTTCGTGAAGACAGACGCAAAGCCCAGGCTGGTTTCGGCATGGCTGCGCTGGTTTTGCAACCGGGGAACCACCACTTTGCGATCCAAAAACCCATGCTATGGTCGCTCACGCGGGGAGAACATCATGGCCGAGCCAAATCAAGAACAAGAACAGGTCTTCGCCAAATGCGCGAAACGGCTCATCCCCTTCATGATGCTGCTCTATGTCACCAACTATCTCGACCGGGTGAATGTCGGCTTCGCGGCCCTGACCATGAACCAGGACTTGGGTTTTTCCGCCTCGGTCTACGGCTTTGCCGCCGGCATCTTCTTCCTCAGCTATGCGACATTCCAGATTCCCGCCACCGTGCTGTTGGAGCGGTTCGGCGCGCGGCGCACCGTCTTTGTCATCATGGCCTGTTGGGGCGCCTGTTCCGCCTCAACAGCCTTTGTGCATACGCCGATTGCCTTTTGCACCCTGCGCGTGCTTCTGGGCCTGGCGGAGGCGGGATTTTTCCCCGGTATCATCCTCTATCTCACCTTCTGGTTTCCCAAGGAATATCGCGCCCGTTTCACCGCCATCTTCATGCTGGCGATCCCGCTCTCCTCCACCTTTGGCGGGCCGCTCTCGGGCTGGATCCTGGGCATGGATGGCGTGGTTGGTCTTCGCGGCTGGCAATGGCTGTTCCTGATCGAAGGCCTGCCTGCCTGCCTGCTGGCTTTCGCGGTGCTGAAGTTCCTGCCCAATGGACCGGCGTCCGCTGATTTCCTGTCGGAGGCGGAAAAGCGGACCATCGCCGCGCGCCTGGCGCGCGAGAAAGCCCCGGCTCCGCCCAATCTCTGGGCTGGCTTTGTCGATCCGCGCGTGCTGCTGTTGGGGCTTGCGGGCACCGGCATTGGCGCCGGCATTTTCGGCGGCCAGTTGTGGCTGCCGCAAATCGTCAAATCGATGGGCTATTCCAACTTCGTTACCGGTTGCATTTCGGCGCTGCCCTATATCGCCGCCGCGCCGACGATGATGCTGGTGGGCCGCTCCAGCGACCGCAAGGGCGAGCGGCTTTGGCACACCGCGATCCCGTTGCTGGTGGCGGCCGGCGGCTTCGTCATCGCCGCAACTTCGCAAAACCATTATGTGGCGGTGGCGGGGCTGGTGATGACCATGGTGGGCATGATGGGCACGTATGGCCCCTATTACACGCAATCCTCGTCCTTTCTCAGCGGCCCGTCGGCCCCCGGCGCCATCGCGCTGGTCAACCTGATGTGTACCGGTTTGGGCGGTTTTCTGGGCCCCAACATCATCGGCCTGCTGAAGGACAAAGGCGGCTATGCCGCAGGCATGTTCGCGCTGGCCGCGGGATTGATATTCTCCATCTTTCTGCTGTTCGTGCTCAGCAAGGTGATATCGGCACGCACCCATTCCGCAGATGCGCCGGTTGCGCTATCCTGAAGCGGACCTGGGAAGGGGCAGATGATCGTC
>DATBCP010000342.1:0-5598 GCA_036270435.1 Rhizomicrobium sp.
CAATTCGCCTGACTGGCTTTTGCCGGTGCGGCTGCGGATGCCTGACACCATGCCGGACTGGCCGCCAGCATCAGCCCCAGCGCAATCCAGGCCGTTTCGCCGAACATCATCGCTCCTTCGTCTTTGCGACACTCAGTGTCGCCCAGCAATTGTTATCCGGCCAGTCCTGTTGCCGCAAAAAACCTTGGAATTGACGCGCCGCACAAGGTGATGGACGGTTCTGGTCCTCAAGACTAGGCTGGTTTTTCCTTCGAAGGGCCGCCCATATGAGTCACTATGACGTGATCGTCATCGGCGGCGGCGCGCCAGGCGAGCATTGCGCCGGCGCGCTGGCGGAAGGCGGCCTCAAGGTCGCTTTGGTCGAGCGCGAGCTGGTGGGCGGCGAATGCTCATACTGGGCATGCATCCCCTCCAAGACTTTGCTGCGTCCGGGAGAGGCGGCGCATGCCGCCAGTGACGCGGCGGCATCCGCACGCATCGATGTCCGGGCGGCCCTGGCCTGGCGCGACTTCATGGTCTCGAACTACACCGACAAAAGCCAGGAACAGTGGCTGGCCGAACACGGCATCGATCTGCTGCGCGGCCGCGGCCGGCTTGGCGGCATCGGTGTGGTCGAGGTCGACGGCGTTCGCCATACCGCCAGGCATGTGGTGGTGGCAACGGGCGCGGAGCCTTTCATCCCGCCCATCGCCGGCCTGGCCGGGCTCGAAGGCGTTTGGACCAACCGGGAAGTGACCGGCATGAAGGAGGTTCCGCGCCGGATGCTGGTTCTGGGCGGCGGACCTGTCGGTGTCGAGATGGCGCAAGCCGTCCGCCGGCTGGGCGGAGAGGCGGTCATCGTCGAAGGCGCCGCGCATCTGCTGTCGCGCGAGGCGCGGACATTGGGAGAAGCGCTTGCCGATGCCTTGCGGCGGGATGGCGTGGAAATCATGCTGGGCGTGCATGCCATAGCGGTGCGGCGGGAGAACGGACACTACGTCCTGAACCTGGATGATGGCCGGTCGTTGCAAGGCGATCGCCTGTTGGTCGCCACCGGCCGGCGTCCGCGCGTGCACGACATCGGCTTGGAAACGGTGGGCATCCGGCCCGACAATCACGGCATTCCCGTAGATGCGTACCTGCGCGCGGGCGAGAGACTGTGGGCGATCGGTGACGTCACCGGCATCTGGCCGCTGACCCATACCGGAAAGTATCAAGGCCGGATCGTCGCCGCGAATATTCGGGGCGAGACGCGCGAGGCCAACTATGAAGCCATGCCGCGCGTGACCTTCACCGATCCGCAAGCGGCGGCGGCCGGCGCGACAGAGGCCGCTTTCAGCGGCACCGCCCGCCTTCAGGATGTCGCCAGGACCGCCACATATACCCGCGCCTATGACAGGTCGAACGGTTTTCTCACCCTGCTCAGCGATGGCGGGCGGTTGACCGGCGCCTATGCGCTGGGACCCGAAGCCGGCGAATGGCTGCAACAGGCCACCTTGGCAATCCGGGCCCGCGTCCCGCTGGCGGTCTTGCGCGACACCATCCAGCCATTTCCCACTTTTTCGGAAATCTACATGGACGCGTTGAAGGAACTTGACCGCCAAATCGCGGTGGCACCCGGCCGATCCATCACAGCATGACGGCGGCATCCGGCATGCGGCCAGAATTCACATCAGGTCCATACGTGTTGACCAAGCGTGCCGACTTAACCACGATCAAAGTCACGGCTTGGACAACCGCGGCCTTGAGGGGACATGGAGACGGAGCGGCCATACGAGTTTGCGCCGGAGGAACGGCCGCTCCTTCCGGGCGGTCCTTTTTCGCCCTCCCATCCCATGCCGCGACGCCTCGCCTATGCCGCGGTCGGCCTTGTCATCGGTGTTTCCGCCACCTTTACCAATGCGCTGATCAATGTGAACGTACCCAACCTGTCGGGACCTTTGGGAGTCTATGTCGCTCAGGCCAGTTGGCTGCCAGCCATCTATGTGGCGATGAACGCCACCGGCAATCTTTCCCTGGTCAAGGCGCGCATCCAGTTCGGCATTCCCGCAGTGACCAATATTCTCCTGCTGATCTATGCCGGGCTGGGGCTGTTGCAGATTCCCTTTCCCGGTTTTGCCATGGCGGTGTTGGTGCGGGCAGCCTGCGGACTGATGGCGGCAGGCCTCACCACGCTGACCATCTATTATCTGCTGCAGGTCTTTCCGCCCAAAGCCCGGCCCTTGGCGCTGGTGATCGCTTTGGGCCTGCTGCAACTGGGCACGCCGCTGGCACGGCTGGTGCCGGTGGAAGTGCTGGCGGCGAATGGCTGGTACGGGCTGCACCTGATCGAGCCGGCGGTCGCCTGCTTCGTGCTGGCGCTGATCAACGCGCTGCCCCTGCCGCCCAGCGAATGCGGCAAGGGATTCGAGAAGCTGGATTTCGTCACCATCGGACTGATGGTGCCCGCCATGCTTCTGGTTTGCGGCGTGCTGGGCCTGGGCCGCGTCTATTGGTGGGCGAACGCACCCTGGCTGGGCTGGATGCTGGCGGCGGCGATTCCGCTGTTCGCCGCCGCCCTCCTGGTCGAAAGCCACCGGGCCGAGCCAATGCTGCGGCTCGATTGGGTCATGACCGGCGATATCCTGCGCTTTGCGATGGTGGCGGTGCTGGTGCGCCTGGCCCTGGCCGAGCAGACCTATGGTTCGGTGGGACTCTTGACCCTGGGCGGGCTGAATAACGACCAGTTGCACACCCTGTTCCTGTGGGTGGCGTTGGCGATGGTGCTGGGCATCATCGCCGCCTGTCTGACCTTGTCGCAGGAAAGGCTGCGGCTGCAGGTGATGGTCGCGGCCTTGGCCATTGCCGCCGGCGCCTTCATCGACAGCGGCGCCACCAACCTCACCCGCCCGCCCGAACTCTATCTCAGCCAGGCCCTGATCGGCTTCGGCACCACCATGTTCATCGGCCCGGCGCTGGTGTTCGGCTTCCTGCGCATGCTGGCCAAGGGCGCCAGCCATTTCGTGACCTTTGTGGTCCTGTTCAGCACCACCCAGAATGTCGGCGGTCTCGCGGGATCGGCGCTATTGGGGAGTTACCAGGTGATCCAGGCGCGTGCCCATGCCGCATCCTTGCAGGAACATCTGCTGGCCGGCGATCCGCAAGTGGCGCAGCAGCTCCAGACCGGCGCCTCGGCCGTGGCGGGCAACCTTGCCGACCCGGTGCTGCGCGGCGCGGAAGGAGGGGCCCTGCTGGCCCAGAGATTGACCTCGGAAGCGAACATCCTTGCCTTCAACGATGTCTTCCGCTTTGTCGCCATCCTGGCACTGGCAACGGCCGTCTATCTCCTCTACCGCATCATCTGGGTGGCGCTTTGCGTTCGCCGCACCCGAGCCAAAGGAGCCGCCGCATGAGCGTCGCTGCCGACACGGATCATCCGGAAGTCAAGCAGGGCTGGCACCCCCCGGTGCTACGCTGGCACGTGGTGCTTGTCATCGTCGCGCTGGCCGTTGCGGCGCTGTTGTCGGTGCTGGCGGCTTTCGGCCTGCCGCCTTTCGGCTGGAATGTGGAAGCGACCGACAATGCCTATGTGCGCGGGCGCACGAGCGTGATCGCGCCGCAAGTCAGCGGCTATGTCGTGTCCGTGGCCCTTACCGACTATGCCCAGGTCAAAGCAGGGCAGGTGTTGGTGCGCATCGACGACAGCACTTATCGCGCCCGTGTCGAACAGGCGCGCGCCAATTTGGCGGCGGCCATCGCCGCGCTGGCCAACAATCGCCAGTCCTATGCCTCCAGCGTGGCGTCCCTTTCGGGCCAGGAAGCCGGCCTGGTCCGTGCTCAGGCCGACATCAAGCGGGTGGATGACCTGGTCAAGGACGGCTCGGTCTCGATCCGCGAACGCGACCAGACGCAAGCCGCGCTGGCCCAGGCGCGATCCGCCACCGAAGTGGCACGACAGAATATCCGCACCGTCGAAGTGGGACGCGGCGGGCTCGAAGCCCAGGTCGCGGCGGGGCGCGCCGCGCTGAACGCGGCCGAGATCGACCTGGAACATACCGTCATCCACGCGCCCGAGACGGGACAAGTGGGAGAAATCGGGGTGCGGCTGGGGCAGTATGTCACCAACGGCACCCAACTCATGTCCCTGGTTCCCGTCGACCGCTGGGTGATCGCCAATTACAAGGAAGCCCAGACCGCGCATATGACGCCGGGCCAGCGCGCCACGTTTCGCGTCGATGCGCTGGCCGGCGCGCGTTTCACCGGCCATGTCGAGCGCATGTCTCCCGCCGCGGGATCGGAATTTTCCGTTCTCAAACCGGACAATGCCACCGGCAATTTCGTCAAAGTGCCTCAGCGCATCGGCGTGCGCATCGCCATCGATCCGGGACAGAAACTGGCGCCACGGCTCAGACCGGGCATGTCGGTGATCACCCGCGTCGACACAAGCGGCGGACCATGAGACGGACAGTCACCATGGCGCTGCTGGCGATGCTGGCGGCTTGCGCGCCACCCAAGGCACCGGTGCCGCCGGACGCCGCAGTGAACGTTCCCACGGCTTGGCGCGGCGGTGCGCCAGCCGGCGCGGCCATCGCCGCCGGCTGGTGGAAAAGCTTTGGCGATCCGGTGCTGGCAAAGGTGGTGGATACTGCGCTGGAGCATAATGACGATATTGCCATCGCCGCGGCGCGGGTGGCGGAAGCGCGGGGCCAGTTCCGCCTGGCGCATGCCCAACTCTTGCCCAATATCGGCGCCGGCGCGCAACTGGCGCGCGAGGCCAGCCTCAATCCCGGCTTCGGTGTGCCCGATACCCAGACCGCCGGCGCAGGCGCGATCCAGATCTCCTACGATCTCGATCTTTTCGGGCGGCTGGCGGATTCCAGCGAGGCGGCGCGCTCGGCCTTGCTGGCCAGCGAAGCGGCGCAGGACAATGTGCGCCTGGCGGTGGCCGCCTCCGCGGCCAGCGGCTATATCGCCTTGCGCGCCCTGGATGCGCGGCTTCTGGTGTTGCGCGACACGTTGGCGGCACGGGCCGAGGAGTTGCGGGTGGCGCAACGGCGCGCCGATGCCGGCTATTCCAGCCAATTCGACCTGACCCAGGCGGAAGCGGCCTATCGCGCCACCGAGCCTTTGATCCCCGCCACCCAATTGGCGATCGCCCGCCAGGAAGACGGTTTAAGCGTGCTTCTGGGGATGAGCCCGCGCGCCATCGACCGCGGCACGGCGTTCAACGCACTTGCCATCACCGCCGCGCCGGCGATGGTGCCGGCCGCGTTGCTGCGGCGCAGGCCCGACATCGCTGCCGCCGAAGCCCAGCTTGCCGCCAGCGACCATGCGCTGGATGCGGCCCGCGATGCCTTCATGCCGGACGTCCAGCTGGCAGCCGCCGGCGGGTTGATCGGCTCGAATTTGGCGGTGGGCAGTCCCTTCGAATATTGGTCGCTGGGCGGCTCCATCCTGGCGCCCATCTTCAGCGCCGGACGGCTGGAAGCCCAGCAGGATATCGCCACCGCCCGGCGCGACCAGGCGGCATT
This sequence comes from Rhizomicrobium sp., assembly GCA_036270435.1. Taxonomy (GTDB): domain Bacteria; phylum Pseudomonadota; class Alphaproteobacteria; order Micropepsales; family Micropepsaceae; genus Rhizomicrobium. The sequence continues at coordinate 5,490 of DATBCP010000342.1, forward strand.
CGCCTACCGCAAAGCGGCACTGAATGCCTTCCGCGAAGTGGAAGATGCGATGATCGCGGTTGCGCGCAACGAGGAACAGGAGCGTGCACTGGCCGCCCAACGCGATGTG
>DATBCP010000343.1:0-8511 GCA_036270435.1 Rhizomicrobium sp.
GATCGAGACCACGCCGGTCAAGATCAGCAGCGCGCCCCATGCGCTGAACATCACCATTTCCATCGGTATCGCCGGATTGGAAGATGGCGACGCCAGCGCGGAAGCCTTGCTGCGCCGGGCAGATCAGGCTCTGTATCGGGCTAAGCGCTCTGGCCGCAACAAAGTCGTGGCGGACGCCGCCTGACGGGGTCTTTTGCCGCTTGAGCGCGTCGCTCGTCGCTCACGTACTTTTGTACGCATGGCTCCTTGCTCCTGCTCAGGCGGCAAAATCCGCTCGCCCGGTGATTATTCTTCCTCTTCGCTGTCGCTCTCGTCCGCTTCGTTCCGGCCGACTGACATGGCGGCAACCCGGTCGATCACCACCGCCAGCAATTCGGCATCGCGCGCGCCCGACACCGCCAGCTTGCCGCCAAAGATCATCGCCGGCACGCCGGTGACGCCCATCTCATGCGCGATCTGGTCTTCGCGCTCGACCAGGGCGCGATCGGTGTCGCCTTCCAGCATCTCGGCCACCTCCACGCCATCCATGCCGCACAGGTCGGCGATGTCGGCCAATACCCGGACGTCGCCAATGTCCTCGCCATTCTCGAAATAGGCGATGAACAACCGTTCCACCACATCATCCTGCACGCCATTGGCTTCCGCCCAACGGATCAGGCGATGGGAATCCAGCGTGTCGGGGCGGCGCTGAATGGCGGCGAAATCGAATTCGATGCCGTCCTTGGCGCCTTCGGCGGCGATCAGCTTGTGCATCTCCACGATCTTCATGGGATCGTCGCCGAACTTGGCGCGCATGTAAGCTTGCCGGTCCATGCCGGTCTTGGGCACGGTCGGGTCCAGGCGATAGGGGCGCCATTTGATGTCAAAGGCGATATCGGGGCGGAGCGCCATGGCCCGCATCAGCCGCCGCTTGCCGATGAAGCACCAGGGACAGACGGTGTCGGAAATGACATCTATTTGCATCAGCGCAGGACCTGGCTTGTCATTTCATTTTCATCCGCCAGCACATGCACGGAGGTGGCGCGCCCCTTGAATTCAGCCGTCGTTTCCACCGGCACCACCACGTCGATCACCGTCATGCCGGGTGGCGGCGCGGTGGCGAGGAATTCCACCGTCAAGGTATGGCCGTCACCATGCACCATGTGCAGGCGCGGCTTCGTCCAGCCGCCGCTCGGCACCGCGCCTTTGGCCTGCAGCACGATCGTGCCGTTCTTCTGGGTGGCGATCAGGCTGTCGATGCGAAAAACCCGTTTCTCCGTTGCGGATGCGGGAGCCGCCAAGAGCAGGAGAGGGAGGAGGAATGCGAGAGATTTCATTGCGGGCGACTATAGCCGAGAATGGGGCGGCAAAAAGACAGGGAGCATCGGCCAGCCGAGCGGTGCGAAGGCGTGGGCCGTGCGACCAAAATATCAGATAGCGAGCTTAATCCAGGCAGGCACGTGGTCGGATGGTTTCTCGCTTGCGCCGCGTACGTCTTTGTCGATGCCAACATCCGTCAGCCTGTCCAACGCCTGGGGCGACAGCAACAGATGGTCGATGCGGATGCCATTGTTGCGCTCCCAGGAGCCGAAATAGTCCCAAAAGGTGTAATGCCCGCCTTCGGAATGCAGGGCGCGGAAGGCGTCCGTGTAACCCAGATTCTCGATACGGCGCAGCGCCGCCTTGGATTCCGGCTGGAACAGGGCGTCCTTCACCCAGTTCTTGGGCTTGGCGGCGTCCTTGTCTTGCGGGATGATGTTGTAGTCACCCATCAGCACCACGGGTTCTTCGTTTTTCAGCAGCTTTCTGGCGTGCAGGCGCAGTCTTTCCAGCCAGGCGAGTTTGTAGTCGAATTTGGGACCGGGCCAGGGATTGCCGTTGGGCGCATAGATGGTGGCCAGCCGCACGGTGCCTTTGTCACCGCTCACCACGGCTTCCAGGTAGCGGGCGTGATCGTCGGCTTCATCGCCATGCAAGCGCGGGGTGACATCCTCCATGGGCCGCTTGGAAAGGAGGGCGACGCCGTTATAGCTCTTTTGTCCGTGTACGGCGCAATTATAGCCCAGCGCCTCGAACGCCAGCTTCGGGAAATTCTCGTCGACGGTCTTGATTTCCTGCAGGGCCACCACGTCCGGATTGGCTTGTTTCAGCCAGGCCAAAGCCGGTTCCAGCCGCGCCTTGATGGAATTGACGTTCCAGGTGGCGATCTTCATTTGCCTGGTTCCTGCACGAAAGCCGCGATCGTGTCCACCACGCCGGGCGCCAGCGGCAGGGTGGGATCGGCGTAGGTTGCCATATTGGCGGCGCGATCGGCGGGGACCTGCTTCAACAGATGATTGACGCCCTTCAGGATCACCAGCTTTGCGCCCGGCTTTGCCGCGGCCAGAGCCTTGGCATCGGCAACCGAGACCTGGATGTCGGTATCGCCCTGCAGGATCAGCACGGGGAGCTTGATCCTGGATAGCAGCTGTCCGGGATTTTCCGCCATCCAGCTGATCAGATAGGGCTGCACTTCGGTATAAAACAGGTTCAGGGGTTGCGCCGGCGGATTGGACACCAGCCGGCCCGCTTCCAGTTCCGCGATCGCTGCCAGCGCCCGGCCGCGGGCCGGCTCGGGCATCACGGCGAGTTGTTCGCGCATCACATCGGCGATCTTGCGCCCAGAACCTGAAACCAAGATCACGCCACAGATGCCGTCAGGCTTTTGCGCCGCCAGCTCGGCCAGCAAAGCGCCCTCGCTGTGTCCCAGCACCCAGACGCAACGCGTGTTGGTTTGCCGGCGCAGCGCCTGGGCCATGACGCCCGCATCGTCAGCATAGGTCTGGACGCGCAACTCGGACTGTTTGGTCATCGCCGACCGGCTTTCGCCGACACCACGCTTGTCATAGCGCAGGCTGGAAATGCCTTTTGCCGCCAAACCCTCGGCCAGCATTTTGTACATGTCGCTGCGAACACCGAGCGGGGAATTTCCGTCACGATCGGTGGGGCCGGATCCTGCGATGATCAGCACGGCCGGGCTCCTGTCACCGGCCTTGAACAAGGTCCCGTGCAGTTCGCCGGGTGGGGCGGGGGCTGTTACATCTTCGCCATGGATCTCTTTGCCCTGGGCGGTAAGAGTCATGGCTGCCATGAGGCCGGACGCAAGTATTCGGCGCATGGCGGGTGATCCTTCGAGAAGAGGCTGAACTCAGACCGTGAAGCTGGTGCCGCAGCCGCACGAGGCGGTGGCATTGGGATTGTTGACCTTGAAGGCCTGGCCGATCAAATCGTCTGTGAAATCGATTTCCGCCCCCGCCAGGAAATCCAGCGACACCGGATCGATCAAGACCTTGGCGCCGTCCCGTTCCACCACCGTGTCTTCGTCCAACTGGGAATCGTCCAAGGCAAAGTTGTACTGAAAGCCGGAACAGCCGCCTCCGGTCACCGCCAGCCTGAGCGCGGTTGGCTGTGGCTCGGCCTTAAGGATCTGGGCGATCCGCCTGGCGGCGCGGTCGGAAAGGGTTACAGGCATGGCAGTCATGGAAATGTCGCTCTTGCAGTCCGGGACGCAAGCTTTATGTAGTCCTCCACATGGCTGAAACCAAGCTTCCGGATTCGCCGCAACCCGCCGGGCGGCTTTTGGGGCCGATGGTCAGCCCGCCTGGGCCGCATGCCAGCCATGCCACAGGGGCGGAAACCAGCCGGGGCCGCTTTTATCCCGAAAACGAAAGCGCCACCCGCAGCTGCTACTCCCGCGATCGCGACCGCATCATCCATTCCAGCGCTTTCCGCCGGCTCAAGCACAAGACCCAGGTGTTCGTGCAGCATGAGGGCGATTACTACCGCACCCGGCTGACCCATTCGCTGGAGGTGGCGCAGCTGGCGCGCAGCATGGCGCGCACCTTGTCCGCCGACGAGGATCTGGCCGAAGCAGTGGCGTTGGCGCATGACTTGGGCCACACGCCCTTTGGTCATGCCGGCGAAGAGGCCCTGGATGCGGTGACCAGGGACATTGGCGGCTTCGACCATAATGCGCATGCACTCCGCCTGGTGACGAAACTCGAGCATCGCTATGCCGATTTCGACGGCTTGAACCTGACATGGGAAACGCTGGAGGGACTTGTCAAACATAACGGTCCTTTGATTGCCCCCCTCCGCCCTTTGCCCGCTCTCGCGGGCACGGGCACCTCCCCCTCAAATGCTTCGCATGAGGGGGAGGTGGGCCTGAGCAAGTTGCCGGGGCCGATCGCCGGTTTCGACAAGCGCTGGCCGCTGGAGCTTTCCACCTGGCCGGGATTGGAGGCGCAATTGGCGGCGCTGGCCGACGATATCGCCTATGTCAGCCACGATATCGATGATGGCCTGCGGGCCAGCCTGTTCACCACCCACGATCTCCTGGATTGGCCGCTGGTGGGCGGTCACGTCAAAGGGGTTCTGCAACGGCATGGCGAGTTGGAACTGTCGCGCTTCATCGGCGAATTGATCCGTACCCTGATGAGCGAGTTGCTGGAGGACGTGCTCGTCCAGACCCGCACCAACCTGGCGGAAGGGCATTTTTCCTCGGCGGCAGCCTTGCGCGCGGCAGGCAAGGCGACCGCATCCTTCTCGCCGGCGCTTCTGGAACGGCTGAAGGCGCTCAAGACCTTCCAGATGCAGAACATGTACCGCCATCCCAAGGTGACGGGGTCCATGACCCGCGCCCAGGCGGTGGTGACCGATCTCTATGAGGGTTTTGTCGCCGATCCGCGCTTGCTGCCCCAGGACTGGGCACAGGCCGCGCAGGAGGCGGTGCCGGGCACGGTGGCCCGCGACTATATCGCCGGCATGACGGATCGCTACGCCCTGGCGGAATATGCCCGGGTGTTCCATACGGAAATCCAGCTCTGACGGCCGAATCGCTTTGCACTGTCCCGTAAAGAGGCATGAAACAGTCCGGCGCAGATGCTAACCTAGCCTCCAAAGAATCGGGAACTGCAACAGTGGCCAATTACGAGCGCGGCGTTTACGAGCCCAGGGATGACGCGCGGGATGGATCCAGGGTGTTCGACGGCGCGGAAGACGAAGATGACGTTGAAGGCTCGCGCCTGCCGCTTTTGATCGTGCTGGCCCTGTTGGTGCTTGCCATGTTCGGCGGCGTGGTGTGGCTCGCCTATACGCAAGGCGTGGCACGCGGCCGTGGTGAGACGCCCATATTGACCGCTGCCAATGGACCCGAACGGGTGGCGCCGCCGCAGGGCGGTGGGAACACGGTGCCCTATCAAGGGTTCAAGATTTACGAGCAGCCTGCGCCTTCGGATGACAATGCCGATGCGCCGCCGCCCGCGGCACCTTCGCCCAAGGCGGCGCCGGCGCCTGCGGCTCCGGCACCAAAATTGGCCACGATTGCGCCTCCGGCAGCAGAGAAGCCGGCAGCCGCACCCCCAAAGCCGGCGCCGGCAGCGACTGCGCCCAAATCCATGGCGTCCCTCATCCAGCAGGCCAATTCCGTCCCCGAGGCGGCCAAGCCGGTGGCAAAGGCGCCGCCGGCTCCGGTAAAGCCCATGCCCGTCCCAACGGTCGCGGCCAGCGGCGCGCCGCATCCGCTCGGTGGAACCACACAAATGGCCGCCGCGACACCGGCACCGGCCGCAGCCGGCGGCGTCTATATGCTGCAGATCGGGTCCTACAAATCCCAAGCCGAGGCCGAGACCGCGTGGAAAGGCTACAAGGCCAAACATGCGGCGCTGCTGTCCGGCTATTCCGATAATATTCAGCAAGCTGATCTGGGCGAGAAAGGCACCTGGTACCGGCTGCGAATCGGCGGCTTCTCGGATCGGAACTTGGCAACCGCCCTATGCGACCGGCTGAAGGCGGACGGTGGCGCGTGCATTCCGGGTAAATAGACGATGCGCAGCCGCGCAATTTACGGATGCTCCGGTACCGAGCTGTCGCCGGTGGAGCGTGATTTTTTCCGCCAGACCCGTCCCTGGGGCTTTATTCTCTTCGCACGCAACATTAGCGACGCGAGCCAAGTCAGGGTACTGGTTGATCAATTGCGAGAGTCGGTGGATGACGGTTTGGCACCTGTCCTGATCGACCAGGAAGGCGGCCGGGTGGCGCGTTTGAAGCCGCCGCATTGGCGCGAGCGCCCGCCCGCGGGCCGCTTTGGCGCGCTCTATATGGAAAATCCCGAAACCGCTTTGGAGGCCACCTACCTGAATGCCAGGCTGATCGCTCATGACCTGTTCAGTCTGGGCATCAATGTCGATTGCCTTCCGGTGCTGGACGTGCCGGTCGCGGGTGCCCATGACATTATCGGCGACCGGGCCTTCGCCCGGGACTCGCACACGGTCATCACGCTGGGCCGGGCCCAGATCCAGGGCTTGATGGAAGGTGGTGTGCTGCCTGTGATGAAGCACATTCCCGGCCATGGCCGGGCAGGGGCCGACAGTCACCTGGCGCTGCCCCGCGTTTCTGCACGCCGCGAAGAGCTTTCGGCCAGCGATTTTGTGACCTTTCGCAGTCTTGACCAATGCCCCATCGCCATGACTGCGCATGTTGTCTATGAGTCGATTGATCCACAGCGTCCTGCCACCACCAGCCCCAAAGTCGTTCGGGATGTGATACGCGGTGAGATAGGATTTGAAGGGCTGTTGATGTCGGACGACCTTTCCATGAAGGCGCTCGACGGGCCCCTTGCGGTGCGTGCCAGACAGGCCCAATTCGCGGGCTGCGACCTGGTGCTTCACTGCAACGGCGATATGGACGAAATGCGTAACGTGGCATCGGAAGTGAAAATGTTGGAAGGACAATCGCTCAAGCGCAGCGAGCATGCGCTGGGGCATCTGTCGGCGCCGGGTCCGCTGGACCCGGAAGCGGCGGAAGCCCGGCTGGCGGTGCTGCTGGGAGCCGCCGCATGAGCGCGCCCGACGAAATCGAAAATTTCGACGAATTCCAATCCACGGCGATTTTCGCCGACGACCAGGCCTTGCGCGTGGCGGTGGACGGCTTTGAAGGTCCGCTGGACCTGCTTCTCACATTGGCGCGCAACCAAAAGGTCGACATCGCCAAGATTTCGATCCTCAAGCTGGCCGATCAGTATCTGGAATTCATCGAGGGCGCCAAAAAGCTCAATCTCGAATTGGCGGCCGATTATCTGGTGATGGCGGCCTGGCTGGCCTATCTCAAATCCCGGTTGATCCTGCCTCAGGAAAAGAGCCCGGAAGGTGAGCCGAGCGCGGATGAGATGGCGACGCGCTTGCGCTGGCGGTTGCAGCGTTTGGATGCCATGCGCGCCGCCTCCACCCGGTTGATGGGGCGTGAACGGCTGGACCGTGACGTCTTCGGCCGGGGCGATCCCGAGCCGATCAACGTGGTCAAGCTCAGGACGTACAAGGACACGATGTACGACCTGCTGACCGCCTATGCCACCGACCGGGTGCGGCGGCTGGGGGGAAAGGTCTATCGCCCCCAGATGGCACCCGTGCTCCATATTGAGGAAGCGCGGGAGCGGCTGGAGCGGATGCTGGGCCGGATTTCGGACTGGAGTGCGCTCGACCGGCTCCTTCCCCTGGACTGGTCGGGCGGAAGCCGCCGGCGGTCGGCGGTGGCGTCCACGCTGCTGGCCTGCCTGGAACTGGCGCGGGACGGCAAGGTCGAGATTCAGCAGACGGCGCCTTTTGCCGAGATATTTGTCCGCGACCGTACTTCGACTCCGGTTGGAGACGCGGTGACAACGTCACCCAACTAGGGGCACCGGGAGATTCACATGAGCAGCGTAGCCAAGATGATTGAAACGATTGAAACCGAGATGGACGCCCCGACGCAGGAAATGGCCGCCAACCCTGAGCATCTCAGGATGATCGAGGCGCTGCTGTTTGCCGCCTCCGAGCCGCTGGACCAAAAGTCACTGTCAACATCGCTGCCGGAAGGCGCCGACGTGCCGGCGCTGTTGGCGGCGCTTGAAGAGATTTATCAAAAGCGGGGCGTAAACCTCTGTTGTGTCGCCGGAAAATACCAATTCCGCACCGCCAGCGATCTGGCCTTCCTGCTGCGCAAGGAACAGCCGGAGCAGAAGCGCCTGTCCAAGGCGGCGATCGAGACCTTGGCGATCATCGCCCATCACCAGCCGGTAACCCGGGCCGAGATCGAGGATATTCGCGGCGTGGCCATGTCCAAGGGCACCATCGATATGCTGATGGAGATCGGCTGGATCAGGATCAGGGGCCGCAAGCGCACCCCCGGCCGTCCGGTCACCTATGGAACGACGGAGGCCTTCCTGGTCCAGTTCGGGCTGGAGAGCGTGGCCCACCTGCCGGGCCTGGACGAGCTCAAGGCAGCGGGTTTCCTGGAGGCCATGCCGCCGTCGGGCTTTGACGTACCCAACCCGTCCGACGCGCTGGGTCCGGATGAGGATCCTTACACCGGCGAGGAACCGGAGGAGGATCTGGCGACGGGGTCTGTCAACTTGGACGAGGCGTAACTCTTTCTTGTCATCCCCGGCGAACATCGCGCGCGCAGCGCGCGATGTGAGGGAAGGGGACCCAGGTGGATAGATCAGGCCCGATCCACCTG
>DATBCP010000344.1:0-4082 GCA_036270435.1 Rhizomicrobium sp.
CTGGCGCCAGGGGTGACGCTGGAAGAAGTGACCGCGAAAACAGAAGCAAAATTCACCAGCGGGATCTAGGGACCCCAATGTCACCGCGGATGCAGCGCCGCCTCTGGCGGCATCATTTGCCTTTGGCCTTGCTGTCGGCCGCCGCCATCTTGCTGCTTGCCATCACCCGCCCCTATCCCGACGTGATCACACGCTTGAGTTTTTCTACCGCCTGGCCGGCTCTGGTGCTGCTGGCGGTGACGCTGATGATCGGTCCCTGCCGCGCCCTGCGCGGCAAGGCGCCTGCCCTGTCATCGGATCTGCGACGCGACATCGGCATCTGGGCCGGCATTCTGGGCGTGGCGCATGCCGGTATCGGTCAGTGCGTGCATCTGCGGGGACGGCCCTGGCTCTATTACGTCTATGAAAAGACCCAAGAACATCTGATCCCCATCCGCCACGATATGTTCGGTTTTTCCAACTTCACCGGACTGTTCGCCGCCCTGATCCTCTTGGCGCTGCTGGCGACCTCCAACGATGCCTCTTTGCGCCAGATGGGGCACCCGGACTGGAAGAGCCTGCAGCGCTGGAACTATGCCTGTTGCGGCCTCACGGCGCTGCACACCTTTGGCTATCTGATCGGCATCGAGAGCTTGAAATGGCCTTCGATTGCCATTGCATGCCTGTGCGTGGCGATGTCCGCGCTGTTGCAGTTCCTGGGTTGGCGGCGGTGTCTAGCGCAACGGACCGCCTACCGTGGCTGAACCGGTGCCGCTGCATCCCGCCACGCCATAGCGGACGAATTTCTGGATGCGCTTTCCGGTATCGACTTCGGCGGTATAGATGTTGCCATGGCTGTCCAGGCTCACCTGATGCAGCCAGTGGAATTGCCCCGCATCGCGGCCTGAGCGGCCCAGCCGGCCCAACTCCTGCAGGGTGCTGCGGTTGAGCAGATAGATGGTCATATTGGAATTGTCGCCGACATAGAGACAGCTCTGCGCCTTGTCCTTGGAGAAATTGAGCGACACCGAGGTGCCCGGCATGGCCGGAATGGTCTCGGTATTGGCACTGATCGCCTGCTCGGCGACAAAGCCGCACTTGCCCGCCACGCCGTCGGGATTGCTGCAGGGCTTGCCCAGGCTCGGGTCCTTGCTGTCGAACACCTGGATGCGATCATTGCCGCGGTCGCAAACATAGATCTTGCCGTCGTCCGCGATCTTCACGCAGTGCACAGGGTTGCGGAAAAAGGCCGGCTTCCTCACCCCCTTGAGCCGGTCGGTCACCCAGCGCCCGCCCGCGGCGGCACCGGCATCGTCCACCGGATTGGAGCCATAGGCGCCGAAATGGCCGATATATTTGCCTGTATCGGCATCCACGATCAGGATGCGGCGGTTGCCATAGCCGTCGGCGATGTAGAGATGGTTGGTCTTGGGATCGACCACCATGTCGGCCGGTAGGTACAGCAAGGGTGTCCCGTTGATGCCGCCATTGGTGTCGTTGCTGGAGGGCGCGGTGGGCGTGCCGCCGATGCGCATTTTGAAATTGCCGTCCTGATCGAACTTCAGAACAAAGCCGTCGCCGCCTTGCGGGTGGGTGGTCCAACCGGAGGCGGGATCGACCGGCCTGGCGCCATTGCCCGCCAGCCAGAGATTGCCTTTGTGATCGACATAAATGCCGTGCTCGCTGTTGGGCCAGATGCAGCCGTCAGCCGCCTTGCAATGGCTTTCCAGCCAGCCGGGATCGGCGGGGCCGCCCCAGGCGCGCAACAACGTGCCGGCGGTATCAAATTCCAGAACTGAAGGGGCGGCGTTGCAGCAATCCCCCACCGCGCCATTGGGGCGCGCAAAACCCAACCCATTCTTGCCCTCACCGCCGCCGCGTGTCTCCAGCGCGGCTTCGTCGGTGGTCATGGTGCGGGGCCGGTTGTAGACCCAGATGTGATCCTGCTGGTCGACATAAAGCCCGCCGATCTGCCCCAGCAGCCAGCTGTGCGGCAACGGCGCCGGCCAGCCCGGATCGGCGACAAAGCCCGGCGTCGCTCCGCTGGCGGATTTGTTGTAGACGCCGGTACTGGCATAGAGCCGGTCCAGGATGGACTGGTCTTTTTTCACCGTGTCGGCGGCCAATGCCCCCCAAACAATCGTCCCCGAAGCCAGCATCGCTGCCAGCACCATCCAAACCTTACGCATCCCCAATCCCCTTATTTTTCTGTCAGCTGGTCCTGCGGCACTTCGATCACCAGTACCCGTTTTGGCGCTGCACCCACCTTGACGCGGGCAATCTCTTTTTCCGCCTTCACATCCAGGATGGACGTGTCGTCGCTGTCGGCATTGCTCACACCGGCATATTTTCCATCCGCCGACATGCCGATCCAGTTGGGGCAGGCCCCCACCGTGATCTTCTTGCCCAGCTTCTTGCTGGCGATGTCATAGACATAGACACCGGCATCGGCCACCGAGGTGATCCAAAGCTTCCTGCCATCCTTGGTCAGGGCGATGCCATGAACCGGCGTATTTGGCGGCTCGACCTTGCAATTCATCCAGGGCATGGACGGCAGCGCGATCTGCGACATGGTCTGATGGGCAATGTCGATATCGGCCACCCCATGCAACCCGCTAAGGGCGGTATAAAGCGTCTTCTCATCCGCAGTCACGACAAAGGGTCGCGGGTCGCCCGCCACCTTCACTTCGTTGGTTACTTGCATCTTGTCCAGGTCGATGCGGTGGATGCGGTAGGCATCCCGCTCCTCGCAATAGACGATGGAATTGCTGCCGCCTTCCGGGGTGAAGCAGTTGTGGGGATGGCGGGTTTCGAAGCTCTTGACGATCTTCTTCTGGGTCACATCCACCACAACCGAGGCGTTGACCGGCGCCAGCAACGGCACCACCACATAGCGGCCGTCATTGGTGGCGGCGCATTCGTTAGGCTGGCCGCCCAGCGGGATCGTATCCGTCACCGTATTGGTGCGGGTGTCGATTACCTTGAGGCTATGCTCGGATTCGATGGTGGCGAAGGCACGGCGGCCGTCGGCCTGGGCACAAACCCCATGGACGATGGGTCCCACCTTAAGGGTCTTCACCAGCTTTTGGGTGGCAAGGTCGATGATGGAAATGTCGTCGCCCTGGCTGTTGGCGACATAGAGCATCGAGCGGGTGGCCGCGGTTGCCCCTTGCGCAAATCCGGCCATAGCGACCACGCACAATGCCGTGAGCAGGCTCTTTCGGACCATGACACTCCCCGTTAATCGGCCCCGATCTTTACCCCTTCTTAGCGGAACAGGGTGCCCAAGGCCATCGGCCAGATCGGGAACGCCTCGAAATCCCCCAAAAATTGCCCGAAACCGTCAGCGATCGTTCAGAGATTTATTGGAAAATATCCCGGCCTTGTGGCGGCGCAACAATCGCCCTGGCCACCCGGAAATCCGGCCGATCGGCCGATCGAGCAAGAACAGGTGCCGGCCGTGTCGAATCGCATCCAGCGTAGATGTCACAGATTTTCTCTCCGCGACGGCGCCGGCGACAATTCGGCCTTGGAAACGCTGTCTTCTCCCGGCCGGTGTCTCAACCTGAAGTCGCCGTCATCTCCTTGCGCGCTTTTAAGGCGACTACGGGCCCGCAAGGTGAGATGTCAGGTCGTTCCTTTGTGGAACCGTACGCCGAGGCTCCCCAAGTGCGGCGTGCCGGAAAAGCGGGTGGTGGGTCTGGCCCCCCCGGCCCACCACTTTCCCGGTGAAAGGACATGGTCATGATGGGGACTTTGATCGCCCTGTCGCTTGCGATGGCGGCCTTTCTCTTCACCGCCTTCGGCGTCACCATGGCCGTATCTTACGAAATCAACGAGCGCTGCACCGATCAGATGGCGCAACAGGGCGATTGTTGAGCCCGCCGTGCGCCGCCGCTGGCTGTTGTGCATGACGGCGCTGTGGATGGTCCCCATGGAACACAGCCCCAGGGGTTTGCGAAAGCGGGCTGCTGGGTGACCCGCCGCCGCCTGGCTTTTCGGATTCGTCATTGGCAACCAGCGTCTATTTTTCTCCCAAGCAGACCACGGCCGGCGTTGCGCGGGTCGGCCCATCCCCCAGCGCCACCGCGCGCATCGGCGCC
>DATBCP010000345.1:0-9243 GCA_036270435.1 Rhizomicrobium sp.
CTGGATGCGGCGCATGCGCGACTATGCCAAGCGTGGTTATGCCTTCGACTTGGAAGAGAATGAAGACCGCATCCGCTGCGTGGCCGCGCCCATTCGCGACGCCACCGGGGACATCAAGGCTTCCATCAGCGTGTCCAGCGCGGCGCAATATATGAACGACGAACGCATGCAGGTTTTGGCCGGCCAGGTGCGTTGGACGGCGGACCAGATCAGCCGCGAATTGGGTTGGGAGGCGCCGCCTGCCAAGAAGCCCAACGCCGCCTAGGGCGGCCTTTCTTCAGGTCTCGTACAGGACTTACTGGAAGAAGATCATCCGCTTTTTGCCTTCAAGCACGGTCTTGTCGAGGCTAGGGACGGCGCTCTCCAGATCCGCCAAATTCTTGAAGGGCCGCGAGGCGCGCCGCGCCATGATCGCATCCGCCGCCGCCTGGGGCGCATGCAGGACAGTCATCAGCGCCTCGGCATCGGCATGATTGACGTCGATGGTCGTCATGTTCTGAAAAAGAAAGTCCATGACCAGGCCGAACTCCTCTTGTGTTCCCTGCGCTCCGCGATCGATCATTTTCTGCACCGTGTCGTGCCAGGCGTCATAATCCCGGGGCGTGTCCATCACGACCTGCATGGCATGGCAGCTGGTGCAGACCTTGACCACGGCCGCCTGGGGGGTCGTCGCCTCCTGCGCACCGGCCCCTCCCGGCAGTGCCGCAAGCAGAAGAACGGCAATCGATGCGGCAGCGGCGCTCCGCTGAACCGGGCTTGAAATGCGGTTGTGCACAAAACCTCGATGGCGTTACGGCAGCGAAGCCTGCTTCAAGCCTTCATTGGGGTCTTTTCCGGTCGAGGTGGCGATCGGATAGGCCTTTCCGGGCAGCACCGGCATGTGCGGACCCACCCCCATTCTTTCCGCCGTGACGAAGTCGCCATATTCGTTGCCGAACTGATTGGACACGCGCTGCAGGTGACCGTCCAGGAACGTCATGTCCAGCAGCTTTTCGCTGAACATCTTGGTGCCGGCCTCGCTCCTCATCGTACCCACGACCTTGTGAGTCGCGACGTCGATAATGTCGCCCGATGAGGCATAGACCAGCTTTCCGTCGATGCCGAAGGTCATCCAAAAGACCCCGTCGGGCGTGTCGATCGTGTCGATCTCATGGGGATTGTCGTCGTTGCTGAAGATATGGATCTTCTTGAATACGCCGTCCGCCAGCCAGAGCTCCTTTCCGTCAGGCGTAATGGCGAGGCCATGGCTGGGACAGCCGTGCGGAATGCGCGGCCTGGGCGAGGTGTTCCACACCGAACGCCAATCCACGCTGGTGACCTCCACGGTCTTCAAGATCTTGCCGGTATTGGTGTCGGCGATCATGTAACCCAGGAAATTGTTCTGGTTGACGTAGATTTTCGAAGAATCCTTGTTCAAGACCTGGACGCGGACATTGTCGGGAAACTGAATGGTCTTGATGACCTTGGCGCTCTCGACATCGGCGATCTGCAGCAGCTTGCCATTGGGCGACATGAAGGCCCGCTTGCCGTCCGCGCTCAGGTTCAAGTTATGCGCGCTCATGCTGCCCGGCGCATGAATCGTCGCCAGCAGCTTGCCGGTTTTGGCATCCAGCTTGTACCAATAATCCTGAAGGTTGGAGCCCACCACCAGCGTCTTGCCGTCGGCGTCCACCTGCGGCCGCTCGCAGCATTTGCCGTCCAAGGTGGTGGTCCAGACCATCCTGTCGGTGGCCAGGTCTATGGCACCCAACCGCCCGCGCGCCGCCAGATAGAGCATGTTGGTAGCCGGGCTGGCGGCGACACCGGAAATATCCTCGGGACTCATGCTGCCGGCATAGTCCCAGACATGGATGTGCTTCACGAAAGCGTAGTTGTTTTCGGCATCGAGCACGACGATGCCGTCGCCATTGGGATAGATCGGCCGCTCCAACGAGCCCGGCAAGGTCACATAGACCAAATGCCGCGTGTGGATGGTGAAGTCGCCGCGGGCCCGGCTGGGCGCGGCGCCTGCAGTCCTTGGTTGCGGCGGCTGGATGATGGGCCCGCTGCCGACCACATTGGCGTTGGCGGGAGGTGGCGCCGAATTCATCTGTTGCGGGGCGGCACCCGGCCTGTCGGCTTGGGCCAGCGCGGCCACACAGCTGCCGATCAACAATGACACTGCAAGCTTGGGTAGAATATGCTTCATCGACAACCTCGCATTCGCAAGTTGCGGCCGTTTCATGCCACCAGGAAAGGCTTGAGATAGGAATTGAGCGCCAGGCGTATCTCGGCCTTGTTTGCTTCCGTGATCGCGCCCCGGCGCCTGTTGGCGCCGCCGCCCGGCGCCCCCGGATTGGCGCGCATGACTGCGTCTTCCGCGAAAACGCCGCGCGCCTTCATCACATATTCGTTGGCATGGGGCAGGGAATTGAAGGCCAGGAAGCGGCCGAACGCGTCATAGGCATCGCGCTTGCGCCCCGCCCTATAGGCATTGAAACAGGCTTGCAGCACGTCGGCCAGCCCGGTGTAGGGGCAGGTTCCCAAAAAGCCCAATTCCAGCTCGGCGAAGAATGTCATTCCGCCGCCGCCGGAAAAGTCTTCCAGTCTGCCGGCGGATTTCTGCAGCAGGTCCGGCGCCCGTTCCAGGGGATCGCCTGCTTCATCCTTGACCGCGACGATGGTCGGCACGGCCGAGGCCAAGGCAACCAGGCTGTCGACACTGACATTGCCCACCGCCTGCACCAGCATCGGCAATCCGCTGGCATCCGACAGGGCCTTGAAATAGGCGATGGCGTCTGCGTCGCTGGCATTGGGCGGCACCAGGGAAATAATGGCGTCGGCATTCAGGCTCTTTGCCTTTTTGGCATATTCCTGAGAATTGGCGATGTTGAATCCCGTTGTCTGCACGCCCAATACCAATGCGGTATCGCCTTTGACCGAAGCCAGCGCTTCGGCGCCGGCATTCCACTCCTGCGCGGACAGGCTTTGCCAGCCGCTGGCATTCTGGGGCCAGGCCATTCCCGCCACTTTGCCCCGGTTGAGGAATTGCTGCTGCTTCACCATCGCATCGGCATCGAAGCTGTTGTCCGCCTTGCAAGGGGTCCAGCCGATGGGAAACACGCCCGCCAGCGCCTTGCCATTGGCAGACTTGGCGATCGCACCGGCAGCGAGAGCGCCGTGACCGGCGAGGGCCAGGACGCCGAGCGAGGCACCGGCAGTCTGCAGAAACGTTCGGCGGTTCTTCATCATGCGACCACTCCCTTGCTGACCAACGCCTCTTTTGGGAACGTTTTCATTTTTCCCGCGCAACCAAAACCATAGGCCAAGAGCATGCTCTCAACAATTGAGGTTCGGTTGCGATATCCATTTCAATGGGCCATCTGACCGTAAACCGGAAACATCTTCCGGCTGATCGTTTCGGCGACGGCAATAAGCCGGCCCGCCACCTCGTCCTGCCAAGTCTGGCACAGATTGTTCGCGGTGTCCGCAAACGACAGCGCCGCGATCGTGTTCCCTGCGGGGTCCCGGACGGGCGCTCCCACACAGCATATCGTCTGGAACACTTCCCTATCGTCCACCGCATAGCCGCGCTGGCGCACCGCCAGGATTTCCGATCGCAGCGTGCCTATGGCGGTGATGGTTTGCGGGGTCAAAGCGATGAAGTCGCCGTCATAGAGAAAATCCTCGAATTGCTGGGCCGGCAGGCCGGCGAGCAGGATCTTGCCCAAGGCGCTGCAATAGGCTTCCTGCTGCGCCCCGGCCTGGCTTGGGATCGCAACACCGGGTGCCTCGCCGAACTTGGCGGCATAGGTCACCATGCCATTCTCCAGCACCCCGACATGGACCACGCCGTCCAGATGGGCGGCGAGCGCGGCCAAGACATCCCCGGATGTGGCACGGATGAGATCCCCAACCGCAACATCCTTGGACAAGCTCGCCAGCACCATGCCGGGCCGGTAACAACCGCGCCGGTCGCGCACCACCACGCCGATTTCCTCCAGCGTCTTCATCAGCCGGTGGGCGCAGGCTTCCGACAATCCGGTGCGCCGGCTGAGTTCGGCATTGGTCATCCATTCCTGCGGACCGCGAAAGGAACGCAACAGCAGAAATGCCTTTTGCACCGATTGGTTCTTGGGGGTGGCCATTTTATCTCCCGCGCCCCTCAATAGGTCGTCCGGCCGCCGGAAATGTCGAAAGTTGCGGCGGTTGAAAAGGAACATTCTTCACTGGCCAGCCAGCAGACCATGGCGGCGCATTCCTCGGCATGACCCAGCCGGCCCATCGGAATACGGGACCGCATGTAATCGATCTGGCTTTGCGGCAATTGATCCAGGATCGGGCTTTCGAAGGTTGCCGGCGTTATGCAGTTCACCAGCACGCCGCTGGTGGCGAGTTCCTTGCCCAGCGACTTGGTGAATCCGATCACGCCGGCTTTGGAGGCGGAATAGGCCGAAGCCTTGGGGTTGCCTTCCTTCCCCGCCACCGAGGCGATATTGATGATCCGCCCATAACCCTGGGCGAGCATCAGCGGCACGATTTCCCGGCAGCAATAGAAAATCCCGTTCAGGTTCACATCCATCACCTGCTGCCAATTGTCGACCGGATAATCCTGAACCGCGACCGTGGCGCCGGTGATGCCGGCGCAATTGACCAGGATATCGACCCTGCCCAGAGCCTTGCGGCTTTGCGCCGCCGCTTCCACGACTTCGGGATAGCGGCCGACATGAAGCTTTACGGCGTGGACACCCCTCAATTGCCGGGCGGCGGCGGCGAGCGCATCGGGATTGAGATCCCAAAGCGAAACCTTGCCACCCTCGCGGACAATGCGTTCGGCCGTCAGGTAGCCCAAGCCCGATGCGCCGCCGGTGACGATGGCGGTGCGTCCCGAAAACCGGCCGGCGAAAAGCCCGGCGCCGATCGGCTCCCCGCGCACACCCGAAGAATGGTGCCCGTTCGCGTCTAAATGATTTGACAAACGGCCCTCGAATTCATGCTCAAAAACCAACCAAAACCATCCGAGGGGGTGGCCTGCGCCGCCAGATGCGGGCGCAGGCCGTAAACCGCCTCAGAACTGTTTGCGCAAACTGAAGACCGTGTAGCGGCCCAAGGTTGAGCCGTTCGCCACGATATAGGCGCCGCCATTGTTCGGCTTCTGCGCACCGCCCGAGAGATAGATTGGCGGATCCTCATCGCCGATATTGTTCACCGTGATGCTGGCTTCCGAGTCGCTCAGCCACGGGGCCAAGCCACTCAAATCATAACCGAGATAGAGATTGACCGGATGGAATGCTTCGATGCGCTTCTGCCCATACAGGGACAATGCCTGGTTAAGGACGGGCGAAACGTTGAAGCCCGGGCTGTAATTCACCCACGCCCGGCCTGTCACCGGACCGACCGTGGCGGCGATGAATGCGGTTTCGGCGGAGAGCGGAACGCTATACTGCACGAGATTGATGGGGGCCAAGCCCGGGGCGGGCGTGTTTGTGTTGGTGGAGTTGATGGTGGCCGAAAATCCGCCCGACAGTGTGCCGAAACCTTCGATATCCGTTGTGTAATTTATCGCGATATCCAGACCCTCGATCAACGCCTCGCCGAGATTGTTGCGGCGCAGGTCATAGAGGATATAGGGAAGATTTACGCCCGGCGTATTGAAGGCCGAGGCCAGATCCGGTCCGGGGAACCCGGTGGTGGCGACAATTGCATTTCCGTTCGCATCAAAATTGGTGGGATAGCGGGCCTGGATCTGGGCCAAGGTGGGGTTAAGCATATAATACTGATTATAGGAGCCGGAGAACAACACTTGGGGGTTGTTGAGGATCAGGCCCTGCTGATGTTCGAACTTGGTATGGAAAGCCGTGACGCTGACACTGAGTCCGGTCAAGTCGACGCCCAGCTCGGTGGTGGGATGGAAATCACCGCCGATCGACCAGGTCCTGCCAGTTTCCGGCCCCAACAGCGGATTGCCGCCCGGTGTGCTGATGGAGGGCCGCAGCGCGTCGGCAGCCGACGTGCCCGGCGGCACGTTGGTGTTCGCGGAGGTACGCTGGGGGGTATAGGTGAAACGCGTATCCGGGGCCGAGGTGTCGGCAAGGCTGGGCGCGTCGAACGAGGTACCGTTGGTGGCGCGGATGGTCAGGGCCGCGAAGGGTTCATAGGTGATGCCCAGCTTGTAATTTTCGGTGTTGCCGAAATCGCTGTAGCTGTCGATACGGCCGGAGGCATTGAAGGTGAGGGCATGCACGAAGGGCAGTTCATTGTCCTTGCCGACAATCGGCACGTTGATTTCGGCAAATCCCGTATTGGTGATGCGGTGCGGCCTGGCGACCGCCATCTGCGCGCCGGGCGCCGGGGGACCCGAAAGCGTACCGATCGGCCAGTTGGTGTTCCAATTGGCGACATAGTCCTCAAATGCCCACTGGCCGCCGAGCGATGCCTTGACCGGGCCGCCGGGCAAATCGAACAGCGTGCCGTTCGCCGAACCCCCGTACTGGATCTGATGCTGGATGGCCTTGCCGTACGACCCTGTGTTCAGAATTTCGTCGATAATCAGGGGATTGCCGGCGGTGAGATTGTAGGGATCCACCGCATTACCGGCGAGACCTTGACTGGCGACCAGCGGGGGCGACAGAACGCCGGCGACGGTCACCCGGCGCATCGATTGAGACAACAGTCCCGTATTGACCGATCTGTTGAAACCGGTGGTGTTGCTGCGGCCATAGTTGAACATCAGGTTCGCCTGCCAGTCGCCGAACGGCAGGTCCACCGTCAGCTTGGGCGTGATCATGAACACCTGAATGTTGTTGTAATCGGTGATGTTTTGGCTGCCCGCGAAAGGTCCGAAGGCGAAGGAAACGTTCTGAGTGGTTTCCCCATTGATGGACTGGAAATAGGGATTGGTGTTGTCGATAGCGATATTGGTGGCGCTCAACTCAGGGTTCCTCGCCGAATCCAGCCGCGTGGACCAGAGGAACTTGGTCGAAAATTCGACGCCCGGCATGATGCGCTGGTGGAACTGGCCGAAAAAGGTATTCTGCTCTTCCCTCGGAAACAGCGAGGCGTAGGAATTGGTGTCGCAACGGTTGAACTGGCCCGCATTGGTGGTGGGGTTCAGGGCGCCGAACGGACCGGTGACATTGGCCTTCAGGGCGCCGGGCGTGTTGGGCACGGCGCTGCTGGTCAGCGCATAATTAAGGCCGCCCGGCGCGGTGATGTTCGCCAGATCGCACGAGGTACCGCGCGAGTCGCGGCCGCCGATGGAGGTCAGGTCCATCTTGGTATAGGAGCGGTCCTTGGCCATCAGGTAGGTATTGTCTTTGTGTTCGAACGCCAGATAGGCGCCGCCGGTGCCCCAGTCGGTACCGGCCATCATGCTGGCGTTGAAGGCGCTATAGCCGTCGGCCACGCCGACAGAGGCATTGGCCTGGAAGCCTTGATAGGTTTCGAGCGTCACGAAGTTGATGACGCCGGCGATCGCATTGGCGCCATAGATCGACGAGGCGCCGTCGGGCAGAACGTCCACGCGCCGCAGCACGACCGTGGGGATGACCCCCGCGTCCGGCGTGGTCGCCAATCCGCTGACGCCCACCATGTTATGCCCGTCCAGCAGGAGCAGGGTCGATGAAGTGCCGAGAATGGTCTGGGCGGGGTTATAACGGATCGAAGGCCGCACGCCGCCGATATTGATCGCGGTGGGCGAGACGGCCTGGGTGTTGAAGGTGTTGGCGAGCTGGGGGATCTGACCCAG
Organism: Rhizomicrobium sp.; assembly: GCA_036270435.1. Taxonomy (GTDB): domain Bacteria; phylum Pseudomonadota; class Alphaproteobacteria; order Micropepsales; family Micropepsaceae; genus Rhizomicrobium. The sequence continues at coordinate 7,727 of DATBCP010000345.1, forward strand.
GACTTCTTCGGTCGTCACCGCACCGGTGGCCTTGATGGCGCTGGCATCGACTGTGATCAGGTTCGTGCCGACCGGGGCGATACCCTTGATCGACGTCCCGGTGGCGGTGACAGTGACCTGTTCGGTATCCGGCTGCTGGGACGGCTGGGCTAAAGCGGGCCCGGCGATCGCGGCCGTCAGCGCGCCCAGCGATGCGCTGCAGAGCAGCTTCTTGGCAAAGCGCATATCTACAGTGGCGTTGAAAAACATCGGCAGCACTCCCCTCAACTCGGCTCCGCCTTGCATGGCGAGTCTTAAGTTCTTGCAGTCTTTGCTGGGAACGGTGCAGGGGAGACCCGGAACTGTCAAGCAAATGTTGAACACCTCTCTTACATACTGAGAGTCGTGCCGGTCTCAAAAGTCAGGACGCCGTCCTAACATTCTGTACGAACGCGGGATTTTCGCGGACGGCCGCCGGCGGGCCCGCACGCCGTAGCGTTGGCTGTAAGGGCCGTCTCACGGGCCAGCCGTTATCGCTAACATGGCGGATAAACCAGCCCCGTTACGGCTGAAAAATGCGCTGGCGATGGGCTATTTCGCACCCAGCGCAAAGGCCCAAAGAACCTGGCCATCCATGCCGGCGATATACTGACGGCCATCGACCATGTAGGTCATCGGCGTCGCCCGCCAACTGTCATTGGTGCGGAAGCGGTACAGGGTCTTGCCGCTCCGCGCATCGACAGCGGCGAAATCCCCACCCACCTCGCCATGGAACAACAACCCGCCGCCGGTCGTCAGCACGCCGCTATAGTTCGTCTCCTGGGGCCCCGGCATCGGCTTTTCCCAGACGATCTCGCCGGTCTCGACATTCAACGCCCGCACCAGGCGCAGTCCGGTGTCGGACGGGTCGGGATTGTTGCCGAAAATCCGGCCCTTGCTGCGGTAAATGCCGCAATCCTCGGCCGCCATGACATAAAAGAGTTTGGTCTGCGGGTCGAAAGCCGTGGGATACCAGTTGGTGGCGCCACGCACACCCGGACAGGTTTTCGTCCCGGCTTCCGTCGGCACATTGCCGGGCACCGGATGCGCCGCCCCCGTCTTGGGATCGAAGCCGTCGACCCAGGTGATCTTTTTGACAAAGGGCTTGGCCAGCAGGAATTCGCCGTTGGTGCGATCCAGAACATAGAACACGCCGCTGCGCTGTGCCGTCATCAGCAGTTTGCGCGGCCTGCCTTTCCACACCGTATCGGCAAGCACCATGGGCTCGGTCGCGTCCCAGTCATGGGTGTCGTAAGGCGTGAACTGGTAGCTCCATTTGAATTTGCCGGTCTTGACGTCCAAGGCCACCACCGAGTTGGTATAAAGATTGGTACCGCCACGTTCCGAAGGATCGGTGTCGGGAAAGGGATTACCGACCGCCCAATAAAGCGTCTGGGTTTGCGGATCGTAGGAACCTGTTTCCCAGGTCGCGCCGCCACCCGTCACCAAGGCACGCCCGACCCAGGTTTCCGACAACGGCTCGCCCGGTTTGGGGATGG
>DATBCP010000346.1:0-3226 GCA_036270435.1 Rhizomicrobium sp.
TCGGACAGTCCCGCTTCTTCCAGCTTGCCGGCGATCAGCCGGGCGGTGAACGGCGTGGCATAGATGGGACAGCGCAGCGACGGCCAGAGCGGCGCGATGGCGCCGATATGGTCCTCATGGGCATGGGTGGCGACGATGCCCAGCACATTCTCGCGCTGCTCGGCCAGATAGCGGATGTCGGGCATGATCAGGTCGACGCCCGGCGTATGCCCCTCGCGCCCGAACAGCACGCCGCAATCCACGATGATCCATTGCCGGTCGTCTGCCGGGCCGAAACCATAGGCATTGAAGTTCATGCCGATCTCGCCCGAGCCGCCCAAGGGCAGGAAGACCAGCTCGTCCTGAGGCGCGAAACGATCCTTGCTTGCCATCAGGTCCTGGTGTTGCGGGCGTGGATCAGCATCAGTCCGCGCATGGTGAGATCGGAATCGATGTGATCGATGGCGGGAATATCGGGATGGAACAGATGCGCCAGCCCGCCGGTCGCCACCACAGTCATCGGCCGGCCATACTCCTTTTTGATGCCATGGATCAGCCCGCCGATCAGCCCGACATAGCCCCAATAGACGCCCGACTGCATGCTGGAGACGGTGTCGCGGCCGATTACCTTTTGCGCCCGGTGGATGGCGACGCGCGGCAACAGCGCCGCCGCCTGGTGCAGCGCCTCGATGGAAAGATTGGCCCCCGGCGCGATCACGCTGCCGTCAAAGGCACCCTCTTCCGACACGATGTCAAAATTGGTGGCGGTGCCGAAATCCACCACCACCACGGCGCCGGGATAGCGCGCATGTGCCGCCACCGTGTTGCACAACCGGTCCGCGCCCACTGTCTCGGGCCGGTCGACTTTGGGCTTGGGCCCCAGATCCAGCGCCGGATCGCCCACCAACAAAGGCTCGGTCGCGAGATATTTGCGGCAAAGATCGCGCAGGTCGAACAGCACGGCCGGCACCACGGTGGCGATGATCGCCGCCTTGAGATCGTCGAAGGACAGGCCGTCCAGCGCCAGAAGCTGGCTCAGCCACACCGCATATTCATCGGAGGTGCGCGACACCTGGGTCACCGCCCGCCACTGGGCGCGCATCTTTTGGCCCTCATACAAAGCAAAGACGATATTGGTGTTGCCGGCGTCGATGGCGAGCAGCATCAGAAGAAAACCTCGCCGGCGGTAATGACGCGCATCGAAGCGCCCTGGTTGAGCAGCAGTGCACCGGCGTCATCGATGCCCTCGAATACACCGCTAAAGGTTTCGTCACCGGCAAGCCGCGCGCGGATGGGCATGCCCAGCCCGCTGGCCCGCGCCAGCCACGCGGCGCGTACGATGGCAAAACCGTCTTTCATCCAAGCATCATACCAATGGGCGAAGCGCGCAGCGAGGACGGTCAGGGCCTCCTGGGATGATGGGGGCGCAAAGCCCAGTTGCGCCAAAGAGGTGGCGGGGAATTCGATGCCGTCCGGAAAGCTGGCCAGGTTGATGCCGATGCCGATCGCCAGCCAGGACCCCATTGGGTCGGTGCCCCCCTCCAACAGGATGCCGGCCAGCTTTTTGCCCTCGGCCAGCACGTCATTGGGCCATTTGACGGTGATGGAGACGGACGGCGCGAAATCGGCCACCGCCTCCGCCGCCGCCAGGGCCGCGACAAAGGATATCTGACCGATGATCGCCGCTTGCATCGTCGGACGCAGCAGCAAGGTCGCGGCGAGATTGCCTTCACCGCTATGCCAGGGCCGGCCCCTTCGGCCGCGCCCCGCCGTTTGCCGTGCCGCGCTGATCCAGACCGGTCCCGGCGCGCCCTTTTCCGCCAGCCGGCGCGCATGCGTGTTGGTGGAATCCAGTTCCTGATACCGGACCCGGTCATAACCCTGGGGCCAGGCGATCAAGGAAGCAGTGCCTTCGCGGCCGCGTCGGCAGCATTGAGCACCGGAGAGGCGGCGAAGATGAACAACAGCGCCGCCGCGCCCGACACCACCATGAGGACGCGCGAGCCCAGACCCGCTTGGCCGTCCAGCGCATCCGCCGGTTCATCCATGAACATCACCTTCACCAGCCGCAGGTAATAGACCAGGCCTATGGCGCTGGCGAGCACGCCCAAAACCGCAGGCCATACCAAGCCGGCCTGGATGGCGGCCGAAAAGACGTACCATTTGGCAAAAAAGCCGGCCAAGGGTGGCACGCCTGCCAGGCTGAGGAACAGCATGGAGAACAGCACCGCCAATTTGAGATCGGTACGCGCCAGGCCGGCGAGGTCGGAAATTCCCTCCACCGGCTTGCCGCCGCGCCGCATCGCCTGGATGCAGGCGAACACGCCCAGATTGGTGGCGACATAGATGGCGAGATAGATCAACACCCCCCGCGCACCCAACGCCGTTCCGGCCGCAAGGCCCAGCAGCGCATAGCCCATATGGCCGATGGAACTGTAGGCCATCAGGCGCTTGATGTTGCGCTGGCCGATGGCGGCGACCGCGCCCAACGCCATCGAAAGCACCGAGATGAAGACGATGATCTGCCGCCATTGATGCAACAGGTCGGGGAACGGCGTGAGGATGGCGCGTAGGAACAGGCACAGCGCCGCCGCCTTGGCAGCGGTGGCGAAATAGGCGGTCACCGGCGTGGGCGCGCCTTCATAAACGTCGGGCGTCCACATATGGAACGGCACGGCCGAAACCTTGAAGGCCAGGCCGGCGATCAGGAAGACGATGCCGAAAATCACGCCCAGGCCGGGGGTGCCGGCATGCGTCACCTGGGCCACGGTGGCGAACTGGGTCGTGCCGGTAAAGCCGTAAACCAGCGAGATGCCGTACAGCATCATGCCCGACGACAATGCGCCCAACACGAAATATTTAAGACCGGCCTCGGTGGAACGCAGATGGTCGCGATTGAAGGCGGCCAGCACATAGAGCGCCAGCGACTGCAGCTCCAGCCCCATATAGAGCGACAGAAAGCTGGCCGAGGACACCATCAGCATCATGCCCAGCGTGGCCAGGAGCATCAGCACCGGCAACTCGAAACGCGACAGCTTGATGTCGGAGAAGAACTCATCCGCCAACAGGATGCAAAAGGCCGACGCGCTGAGGATCAGGATCTGGGCGAACCGCGAGAAGCCGTCGGCAACAAAGGCATTGTGGAAGGCGGTCGCCTGGTCCGGCCCCAACACGGTGGCCCCGCCCGCCACGATCAACAGGGCGACGGCGCCCCAGCTGATCGGGGACGCGGTCTTGTCGCCGCCAC
>DATBCP010000347.1:0-3297 GCA_036270435.1 Rhizomicrobium sp.
GCACGATGCCCTCCGGCTTCATGCCAAGCGCCTCGGCAGCAGAGATTTCGTCATTGCGCACCACGCGCACCTCTGCCCCCAACTCCCCCAGATAGTGGAAGAGGTTGTAGGTGAAGCTGTCATAGTTATCGATCAGGAGGAACAATTTTCACCCAATGCCTTGATTTAGCAGAACAAAAATTAGACGCCGCCGCCGGCGGGTGCATTTTCCAGCAAAGCGGGGGGAAAGGCAAAGTCTCTCTGTCTTTCAGGAACGGCGGTCTGCTTTGCCCCCGCTGCGGGTCTTGGCGCCCGCCCGATGATGGCCTGCAGGGGAAGTCCGCGCCTGGCTTTTCACATGATCGACGAAAGCGCGCAGCTTCGGCGCCATCTGCCGGCGGCTGGGATAATAGAGAAACACGCCCGGGGCGGTGGGCGCGAAGGACTCCAGCAAGCGGATGAGTTTGCCTGCCTTCAACAGTCCGGCAGCGATGGGCTCGGGCACTTGCGCCAGACCCATGCCGCGAACCGCCGCGCCAAGCAGGGTGGGAACGTCATTGGCCAGGAAGGGGCCGGAGACAATAGCCTCGATCGCCTTGTTGCCTTGGACAAAGGACCAGGGCGCGATCGAACCGTTCGAACGGCGCATGCGCAGGCAGGCGTGCTGGCCGAGATCGTCGATCCGCTCCGGCCGTTTTCGCTGGCGCAAATAACCGGGGCTGCCGACGACGATCAGCGGGAAGGGCGGGGACAGCCGCACCGCGACCATGTCCTGGGCGATGAACTGGCCCAGCCGGATGCCGGCGTCGAAGCCTTCCGCCGCCAGGTCGGTCAACACTTCGCTGGTACAGACCTCGACTTCGACCTCGGGACAGGCCCGGTGAAAGGATACGACCAGCGGTTCCAACAGGATCGGGATGACGGCGCGTGGCGCGGTGAGCCGCAGCAATCCGGACGGACGCCGGCCAAGGTCGCGCGCAACTGCACTGGCCGCCACCAGCTCTTCGAAGGCGGGCTTGGCCCGGTCCAGGAAGCGCAGGCCGGCTTCGGTCAGTCCGACACTGCGCGTGGTGCGCAGAAAAAGGACCGCGCCGATGCGGGCCTCAAGCGTGCGCACCGCCTGGCTGACGGCGGAGGGCGTCACGCCCAGCTGCGCGGCCGCCTTGCGAAAGTTGCGATGCTGGGCTACGGCCAGGAACGCCTCCACCCCGTCAAGCGCGCCCTGCCGGACTGTGAAGTTCTGCTTCATGGCCTGTCGATATTATCGCCAATAGCCGGTTGCGGAAAGCGGTCCTATATCCAGCCCGAAACCTGCGGAGATGCAGCGATGGACGTGATCGACAGTCTTGAGAAAGTGCATGACCACTACCACGCCCCTGACCTTGCCGGACGGCTGAGGACCGTGCTGCCGCGGGATCAGCCGCTCACCCTGCAGCAATTGGGTGCCCTCGATCAGTTTCACACCCGCGGACTCGCCGCCACCCTGGATTTGGCCGAGCTGGCGGCTGTTGCCCCCGGCATGTCGGTTCTGGATGTGGGTTGCGGCATCGGCGGGCCGGCGCGTTTCCTGGCGGCGGCGCATGGCTGCCGGGTTGCCGGTGTTGATCTCAGCGAGTCCTTTGTGGAGGCCGCGCGCTACCTGACCGAGCGCACGGGGCAAACCGGGCAAGTGTCATTCCAGACCGCGAACGCGCTGGAACTGCCTTTCGACAGCGCCAGCTTCGACGCGGTGTTCTTGCAGCACGTGGCGATGAACATTTCCGATCGCATGCGGCTCTATCGCGAGGCCCGGCGCGTGCTGAAGCAGGGCGGCAGGTTCGCGGTCTTCGACGTGGTGTCAAACGGTGGCGAACCGCATTATCCCGTTCCCTGGGCGCGCACGCCCGAGACAAGCTTCCTGCTGACCGCCGATGCGACACGGGAAGCGGTAGAGCGGTCCGGCTTTCAAACACTTGTATGGCGGGACGATACCGAAGCCGCCAAGACCTGGTTCGTCCAATTGCGCGAATCCGGACCGCCACCGGCGCCCAATCTCGGTCAGGTGGTCGGACCGGATTTCCCGCAACTCCTCGCCAATCTGGGCCGGAGCCTCATGGAAGGCCGGCTCGGCATACTGACAGCTGTGTTCGAAGCCATCGGCCGCTGAAGGAGTTCGCAGAATGTCTCCAGGATTGATTTTTCAGACACATCTTGTGCTGGGCTATGCGGCTTGGCTGCCTTGCTTCGGCGCCTATCTCTGGCCGAAGCTCAAGGCGATGGACCCGGTCGATGCGCAACGCGCCATCGCCACGCTGCACAGCTTCCGCTTTTTCGGGTTGGTATTCATCCTGCCGGGCGTGGTCGGGCCGGATCTGCCCAAAAGCTTCGCCAGCTTTGCCGCTTACGGCGATTTCGCCACCGGGATACTGGCGCTGTTGGCCTTGTTCGCGGTGAGGATTCGTCCGCTTTTCTGGCTATCGGTTGCGGCATTCAATGTGGTGGGAATGGCCGATCTTCTCATCGATTATTATCAGGCCACCAAAGCCGATTTGCCCGCGCTGGCCGGACAGTTGGGCGCGACCTATGCCATTCCGGTCGTCTATGTGCCGCTGTTGATGATCACCCATGTCGCCGCATTCTATCTGCTGCTGCGTCCCCGCTCCGCGGTTGCCGGCAATGTCACTGCACGCGTCTGACGCGATAGGAGTGGCCGTCGGACACCCGCATCATATAGCCCAGCAAGGACGGAGACACGCTCGCGGTATAGCTTGCCGGTGCCGCGCGCCAGTGGGCGTTGAGGTTGTCGTCCTGGATCTGCCGCCACTTGCTCCCATCTTCCATCGTCACCGTGAAACGGTTGTCCTTGTCGAAACGATAGTCCGCCACGTGCTGGCGGGGGACATAGTCTTCATTGCCGGCCGGTGCGGCGGGCCTGGCTGTCGCCACGGCGCCGGCGGGCGGTGCGACGGGCACGACCGGTGCGGGCGGCTGGGTGCCGGCCGGCGGCACCAGCTTGACCTGGGATGGCGGCGCGGGGGACAGGCCCAGTATCGCCCGCATCGGCTGGGCCGCGCCATAATAACAGTCCAGCCAGACCCGGTAGTCGGTGATCGCATTGCAACGCGCCGCGATGGATAGGACGTCGTTGCGCGGATCAGCAGTGGCGGGCAGAGAAAGAGCCGCCATGCCGACAACGACAAAGGCGGCCGCCATGGTCCGTTTCATGATCGCAGGCAAAGACGTCCCCGAAAATATCGCCCACTTAACCCTACGCATCGCTGCGAAATTATGACGGCATTTTGTGGGTCTAAAATGTTTATGCTAAGTCTGGGGGCAGGG
>DATBCP010000348.1:0-15514 GCA_036270435.1 Rhizomicrobium sp.
CAGCAGCCGGTGCATGGTCGCGCGCGCATGGTAGGAATAAAGATCTTCTGGCTTGAAGCAGGGAAGCGCGTTGGGCGCGTCTTCCTGGGCCGGCGCCAGCTTCATCTGGTTGTGGCCGTCCTCGAAGATTTTCAGGGTGAGGAAGTCGCCGGTGTCGTCGTTATAGGTTTCCTTGACCACTTTGACGCCGGTCGCCTGCTCCGACGTCATCAGCTCCTTGGCCATGTTGAGCGCGACCTCACGGGCGGAGGACACTTCATGCAGCGTCCAGCCCCCGCGCGCGCCCGCGCGCTTGAAGATCTCATAATGGATTTCACGACCCATGCCGCCATGTTGCCGTGGGCTGCTTTCTGGCGGGTTAACCTTAGAGGGTTTGAAATAATCGAAAATTCAAACCGCGCCAGGATGAGCTTTTAGGTCGCGGATGGCGGGGTTGGCGCCGCACAAGGCGCAAGCGGGGTCCTTGGGCAGGCGGGCGATGCGGAATTCCGCGGTAAGGGCTTTATAGGTCAGGATTTTTCCCGCCAGCCCGGTCCCCAGCCCGGCCGCCTCCTTCAGCACCTCCAAGGCCTGCAGCGAGCCCATCACCCCGGCCGCCGCCCCCAACACGCCGGTTTCCGAACAGCTGGGCACGGTGCCGGGCGGGGGCGGTTCGGGGAAAAGACAGCGATAGCAAGGGCAGCCAGGCTCATGGCCTTTGTACGTGGCGAGCTGGCCCTCAAATTCGGTCACCGCCGCCGAGACCAGCACCTTGCGGGCAAAAAAACAGGCGTCGTTGAGCAGGAAGCGGGTGGCAAAATTGTCGGACCCATCGGCGACGATGTCATAGCCCTCGATCAGGCCCATCACATTGGCGACGGTCAGCCGCACCGCATGGGCTTCCACCTGGACCCCGGGGTTCAGGGCGTTGAGAGCTTGGGCCCCCGCCTCAACCTTGGGGCGGGCGATATCGGCGGTGCGGAACAGCACCTGGCGCTGCAGGTTGGACAGGCTGACCGTGTCGTCGTCCACCAGCCCCAGCTTGCCGATGCCGGCTGCCGCCAGATAGAGCGCGGCCGGGCTCCCCAGGCCTCCCGCGCCCACGATCAGGACCCGCGCTTGACGGATCTTGGCCTGGCCAACCCCGCCCACCTCCCGCAGGACCAGGTGGCGGGCATAACGCTCCAGTTCCTCGTCGTTCAGCATGAGATAGCATTATCCATCAATGACTTACCGCGCAGCATACAGTGCAGCATAACCGGTCTTGCTGCACCCTTTGCTGCAGCAAAATGCGCAGCATATCGGCGCCGTTCAGGCTCTTCTGTAGACCCACACTTTGGCGGGCGGGATATTGGCCAGCACGGTGGCGGTGCGCACCACAGTGTAGCCTGGGGGCGGCACCACCGGAGCCTGGGGACCATAGGAGAATTGGATCAAGGGCGCGGTTGGCAGCATGCGGCGGACCAGACCGGCCATGAAGGCCTGGCGCCGCTCCATCGAATGATTGAGCAAAGGAACGCCGGACACGACGGCGCCATAAGGGCTGCCATTGGGCGGACCAAGCGCCCGGTCCAAGTCGAAGGCATCGCCGTGGATCACGCGCATGCGGGGAAACCGTTCGGCCAGGTGACGGGCCAGGTCTTCATCATACTCCACCAGGGTCAGGCGCTCGGCCGCGACCCCGCGCGCCAGGATGGCTTCGCTGACCACGCCTGTCCCAGGCCCGATTTCCAGGACCGGACCGGCATGAGGATCGATCTGGCGGGCAATGGCCTCGGCCAGGGCCGGGCTCGAGGGCATCAAGGCGCCAATGTTTTTGGGGCGGGCGATCAGGGCGCGCAGGAAACGAAGATTGTCGGCAAGGGTGCTGCTCACGGGTTTGCCTTGCCCTGATGGAGTGCGAATACCAGACTAAGTCAAAAACCTAACTGCGCGAAACGGTTACTTCTCGCAGGCCTTCCAGAACTCCTTCAGCCGGGCAAGAAAGCCTTCCGCCTCGGGCTGGGTACCGGCTTGGCTCTCCGCCTCGAATTCCCGCAGCAATTCCTTTTGCCGCCGTGAAAGTTTAACCGGCGTCTCGACCGCCAGTTCCACATACAGGTCGCCCTTCTGGGTGCTGCGCAGCACCGGCATGCCCTTGCTCCTGAGGCGGAACTGGCGCCCCGGCTGGGTGCCTTCGGGAACGGCCACCTTGGCGCAGCCGCCGTCCAAGGTGGGCACTTCGACATTGCCGCCCATGGCGGCCGTCACAAACGTCACCGGCACCCGGCAATGCAAGTCATGGCCGTCGCGCTGGAAGATGGAATGATCGGTGACCGACAGGAAGATGTAGAGATCGCCCGGCGGACCGCCATTGACGCCTGCGGCGCCTTCTCCGGAAAGGCGGATGCGGGTGCCTTCCTCCACGCCCGGCGGCACATCCACATTCAGCATCCGCTCCTTTTGCACCAGGCCGGAGCCGCGACAGGTCTTGCAGGGATTGCGGATGATCTTGCCGGTGCCGCGACAACTGGAACAGGTGCGCTCGATGGTGAAGAAGCCCTGGGTGGCGCGCACCTTGCCGTGACCGGCGCAGGTAGGACAGGTCTCCGGGCTGTGCCCGGGTTCCGCGCCCGAACCCGTACAGGCTTCGCATGTGACATGGGTGGGGACTTTGATCTCGGCGGCGCGGCCCCGATAGGCTTCTTCCAGAGTAATGGTCAGGTTGTAGCGCAGGTCCTGGCCGCGATTCTGGCGCTTGCCCCGCGCCATGCCGCCCATCATCTGGCCGAATATATCCTCGAACACGTCGCCGAAGCTGGAGAAGTCGCCAAAGGGATTGCCGGCACGCGCGCCCGCACCCAAGCCATTTTCGAAAGCGGCATGGCCGAAACGGTCATAGGCCGCTCGCTTCTGATCGTCCTTCAGGACGTCATAGGCTTCGTTGATTTCCTTGAACTTGACCTCGGCAGTGTGGTCGCCGGGATTCTTGTCGGGGTGAAACCGCATCGCCAACTTGCGGTAAGCGGACTTCAAGACCTCGGCGGTCGCGCCCTTCTGGCACTCCAGGGTTTCGTAATAACAGCGCTTCATGCCCCGATGCTCAACTCATCCCCGACACTGAAACAAACGGCCCCTCGCGCATTTTCAACGCGAAGGGCCGATACACTTTAGGCTGCACCCTTTTTATTGTCGTCGACTTCCTCGAAATCGGCGTCGACGACATTGTCCTCCGGCTTGCTGCCGGCGCCGTCCGCCGCGGCATCAGAGGCCGCGCTGGCGGATTGCTGCGCCTTGTACATGGCCTCACCCAGCTTCATCGAAGCCTGGGCCAAGGTATTGGTCTTTTCCTTGATGGCCTCGACATCATCTTCCTTGACCGCATCCTTCAGCGAGGCGATCGCGGCTTCGATGGCGGTCTTTTCCTCCGCACTCACCTTGTCGCCATGCTCGCCGAGAGCCTTTTCAGTCGAATGGGCCAGGGCATCGGCCTGATTGCGGGCCTCCACCAGTTCGCGGCGCTTCTTGTCTTCTGCGGCATGGGATTCGGCGTCCTTGACCATCTTCTGGATGTCGGCTTCCGACAAGCCGCCGCTGGCCTGGATGCGGATCTGCTGCTCCTTGCTGGTGGCCTTGTCCTTGGCGGTGACGCTGACAATGCCGTTGGCATCGATGTCGAACGTGACCTCGATCTGCGGCACGCCGCGCGGCGCCGGCGGAATGCCGGTCAGGTCGAAACGGCCCAGGCTCTTATTGTCGGCCGCCATCTCGCGCTCACACTGGAACACATTGATGGTGACCGCGCCCTGATTGTCCTCGGCGGTGGAGAAGATGTTCGACTTCTTGGTCGGGATGGTGGTGTTGCGGTCGATCAGCCGGGTGAACACGCCGCCCAAGGTCTCGATACCAAGCGACAAGGGTGTCACGTCCAGCAACAGCACGTCCTTGACTTCGCCCTTGAGCACGCCGCCCTGGATCGCGGCGCCGATGGCGACCACTTCGTCGGGATTGACGCCCTTGTGCGGCTCCTTGCCGCCAAAGATCTGCTTAACGGCTTCCTGCACCTTGGGCATGCGGGTCATGCCGCCCACCAGGATGACTTCATCGATCTGGCTGGCGGTGACGCCGGCATCCTTCAAGGCCTGCTTCACGGGACCGACCGTCTTCTGGATCAGGTCGTCGACCAAGGCTTCCAGCTTGGCGCGGGTGATCTTGATGGTGAGGTGCTTGGGACCGGACGCATCCGCGGTGATGAAGGGCAGGTTGACTTCGGTCTGCTGCGCGCTCGACAGCTCGATCTTGGCCTTCTCGGCGGCGTCCTTCAGGCGCTGCAACGCCAGGCGGTCGCTGCGCAGGTCGATACCGTTGTCTTTCTTGAACTCGTCGGCCAGAAAATTGACGACACGCTGGTCGAAGTCCTCGCCGCCCAGGAAAGTGTCGCCATTGGTGGACTTCACCTCGAACACGCCGTCGCCGATTTCCAGCACCGACACGTCGAAGGTACCGCCGCCCAGGTCATAGACAGCGATGGTGCCGGACTGTTTCTTGTCCAAACCATAGGCCAGCGCCGCGGCGGTGGGCTCATTGATGATGCGCAGGACTTCCAGCCCCGCGATCTTGCCGGCGTCCTTGGTCGCCTGGCGCTGGGCGTCGTTGAAATAAGCGGGAACGGTGATCACCGCCTGGGTGACTTTCTCGCCCAGATGGGCTTCGGCGGTTTCCTTCATCTTGGTGAGGATGAAGCCCGAAATTTCGCTGGGCGAATATTTTTTGCCGTCGCGGCCTTGCACCCAGGCATCGCCGTTGTCGGCCTTGACGATCTTATAGGGCACCATGCCCATGTCCTTCTTGGTCATGGGATCGTCGAAGCGGCGCCCGATCAGGCGCTTGATGGCGAAGAAGGTGTATTCGGGATTGGTGACCGCCTGGCGCTTGGCGGGCTGGCCGATCAGCCGTTCGCCATCGGGCGCGAAGGCGACAATAGAAGGCGTGGTACGGGCGCCTTCCGCATTCTCAATGACCTTGGGAGCCGAACCTTCCATCACCGCGACGCAGGAGTTGGTGGTGCCCAGATCGATACCGATTACCTTAGCCATTCTCTCGTTCCTCTCATTGGGCATGGAGTCCTGGCCCCCAAGGGCGCCCTCCGGTCCATCCCATTGAATTCTTTGACAAAATAAGCCATGGGCCAAAGCCATGCTTATGTAATGGGGTATATAGGGAGAGGGCGTTAGATTGCCAAGCCTTTCGAGGGGGGCTTTTGGCCGCTGGGTTCGTCGCCCGGTCGCTCACATGCCTCTTATACGCTTACCTCTTGTACGCTTGGCTTCGGGTATCGTCTCGCTCAAAGCTTAGAGCGATTCAAAACTCGGGCAGGGAGGCAGCGTCGGCTGCGCTGTCGCCTTTGATCTTGGCGTCGCGACTCTGGCGGTAGAGATTGCGGGTGGTGGCGTAGAAATCAATCGAGGTCCGCTCGATGGTCTCGAACTGGTCCATTTGGCGGTCCGTCACATCCAGCACCCGCAGGCCGCCGCGCACCAGCATCCAGGTATCCTTGCCGCTGAAGCGGGCCCAGGTGAAAGGATCGAAAACGCCGTCCACGCCGCTGCCCACCAGGTCGCGGGGCGGCAGGGGACCGACAAAGGGCAGCACCAGATACGATCCCTCCGCCACGCCAGCGCGGCCGAGCGTGATGCCGAAATCATTGTCATGGCCGGGAAGTCCCCATTTGCCCGCCACATCGATCAGTCCGCCAATTCCGACGCTGGAATTGATCACCAGCCGGCCGAAAGTGCCCGCCGCCTTGCCGCCGTCGCCCTGCAGCACGTCATTGGCCAGCACGATGGGAGCGTGAAGGTTGGTCACCAGATTGTGGATACCATTCCGCGCGGGCTCCGGGATCGCGGCGCGATAGGCCTTGTCCACGGGCCGGGCGATGTTGTGCTCGACCCAGACATCAAAGGCGAAGATATCGCGATTGGTCTTTTCGAATGGATCGCGTTCGGCGAGCGACTGGAGGCCGGGAGTGCTGCATCCGCACAAACAAAGAGTCGCGACCAGCAAAGAGAGAATGGGCGCAGCTGCTTTCATGCCTTGACGCAAGTCCCGTATGCGGGAACTCAACGCATTGGCAAGGACACTAGTTCATTTGCCAGATCGCATGCGTCAGGATGGATGCGAAGACGGTCCAGGCCAGATAGGGAAGCAAGATCAGACCTGCCAGAAAGTCGGGGCGGAAAAAAAGTAGAAGCGTCACCGCGATCGCCACGTCCAGCACAAGGATTTCAGTCAGCGCGGCACCGATCTGGTGCAGGCCGAAGAAGAGAACGCTCCAGGCGAGATTCAGTGCCAGTTGGAAGGCGAAGGCCGCCATCGCCGGCGATTTCAGGCCGGTCTTTCTCCAGGCCCGCCAAGCGGCAAACGCCATCAGGATAGAGAGCGTGGTCCAGACAGGGGCGAACAGCCAATTGGGCGGCGTGAAGGATGGTTTGTTCAGCGACGCGTACCAAGTGGGAATTTGCGGCGTGGTGAATAGGCTTGCCAGGGCGCCGGTGCCCAGGGTCGCGACCAGGAAAAACTTGAACGCCCGCCTGCCGGCCTTTTCGGGGTCTTCGGCGGAATCCAGGAAGCTCATCGCGCCGCGTGATCGGCCAGGACTTGCGCGATCGCCGCCGACAATTTCTTGGCGAAGGGGATGTGCAGGAATTCGTTGGGGCCATGGGCATTGGAATGTGGTCCCAATACGCCTGTAACGACGAATTGCGTGGCGGGAAATTTCTCGCCCAGCATGGCCATGAAGGGTATCGAGCCGCCTTCGCCATGAAAGGCCACGGGCTTGCCGAACGCCGCCAGGCTGGCCTTGTTGAGCGAAGCCTCCAGCCAGGGCGCCAAGGTTGGCGCATTCCAGCCATTGTCGCCGTGCGGTGCATCGAACACCACTTGCGCCTTGTAAGGCGGATCGGCTTCCAACCTCTTTTTCATGGCGGCGCGGGCGACCTCCGCATCCAATGTCGGCGGCAGGCGCAGGCTCAGTTTGGCGATCGAAAAAGGCAAAAGCACATTGCCGCCATTGACGGGCAGCGGATAACCCTCCATGCCCGTCACCGCCAATTGCGGCCGCCAGGTCTTTTCCAGGAGCAATTCGGCATTCTGGTTATTGGACAGTCGCACGGCCGACGTCTCGCTACGCTCGCCTGGCCGATGCTCCGGCGCCATCGGTTTGGTGTCGCCGGCGAAGGGAATGCCCGACCAGACTTCATCGCCCAGGATGGTCGCGGTTTCCTGCGCCTGTTTTCTGCGGTCGGGCGGAATCTGCACAAACAGCTCCGGCAGCTTCATGCGCCCCGTGGCTTCGTCTTCCACCCGCGATAGCAGGCTGCGCAGGATACGGAAGGAGGACGGCACGATGCCGCTGGCGGCGCCCGAATGTACGCCTTCGGTCAACACCCGGACCGTCAGGTTGCCCATCACCATGCCGCGCAAGCTGGTGGTCAGCCAGAGCTGGTCGTAATTGCCGGCGCCGGAATCCAGGCACACCACCAGGTCCGGCGTGCCGATCCGTGCGTTCAGGTGATCAACATAGAAGGGAAGATCGGGCGAACCGGATTCCTCACAGGCCTCGATCAGGACGACGGTGCGGGCATGCGGAATGTTCTGCTCTTTCAGCGCCAACAGCGCGGCGAGACTGGCGAACATGGCATAGCCGTCATCGGCGCCGCCCCGGCCATAGAGCTTGTCGTCCTTGAGCACCGGCACCCAGGGACCGGTGCCTTCGGCCCAACCGGCCATTTCAGGCTGCTTGTCGAGATGACCGTACATTAGAACTGTCGCGCGTCGCACGACGCTGTCGCTGGCGACCCCTCCGCTGGGCTCCGGGTTTCCGGTCGCTCCAGGCACTTCAATGAGGATCAGCGGTGTGCGGCCTTTAAGGCGCACGACCTCCATCGATGCGCCGGGAAAGGCATTGAGCTTTGCGCCCGCCCAGGCGGTGAACATCGCGACCACCTGTTCCATAAGCCCTCGCTTTTCCCAATCGGCATCGAAGGCCGGGCTCTTGTTGGGAACGCGGATATAGTCGGTGAGCACCGGGATGATCTCGTCATCCCAGATGCGCTCCATGAAGGATGTGAGGCGCGGAAAATCCATCTCAGGCGAGCTTCGAACTAGAACACTAGCGATTGATATCATACGCCGCGATCACCGCGGCGTTATAGATCTCGCTCATTTTGGCGCCCAAAGGCGCGATCTGCACCGATTTCTCCAGCCCCACCAGCATGGGACCCATCACGCTGGCATTGCCCATCTCCTGCAACAGCTTGGTGGAAATGGAGGCGGAATGGATGGCCGGCATGATCAGCACATTGGCGGTATCGGTGATGCGGGCAAAGGGATAGAGCGCCAGCTTGTCCTTATCCAGCGCGGCATCGACCGCCATTTCGCCGTCATATTCGAAATCCACGCCGCGATTTTCCAGGATCTGCACCGCCTCGATGATGCGTTCGCTGCGCTCGTTGCGGGGAAAACCGAAGGTCGAAGATGCCAGCAGGGCCACCCGCGGCGTGATGCCAAAGCGCTTCGCGGTGGCGGCCGCCTGGATGGCGATGTCGGCCAACTGCTCGGCGGTGGGGATTTCCGTCACCGAGGTGTCGGCAATCAGCACCACCCGGCCTTTGGCAAAGATCACCTGCATGCCGATCGGCCGCTGGCCCGGCGGGGAGTCCAGCACCTGGCGCACATCGGAGAGCGCGGTGGCATAGGTGCGCGTCACCCCCGTCACCATGGCATCGGCATCGCCCGCCTTCAGCATGGAGGCGGCATAGATGTTGCGGTCATTGGTCACCATGCGTACCGCGTCGCGATAAAGCGCGCCGCGCCGCTGCACCCGCTTGTAGAGCGCCTCGATATAGAGTGCGGCATCCTCGGCGGAATGCGGGACGCGGATTTCCAGCAGATGTTCATCGATGCCGGCACGGCGGAAGCCTGCTTTCACCATGTCGGGACGGCCCACCAGGATCGCCTTGCCCATGCCGGAATTCTGGAAAGCGGCGGCGGCACGGATTACGCAATCTTCTTCGCCTTCCGCGAACACCACCCGCTTGGGCTTTGAGCGCACTGCATTGGTCACCATCTGGAACAGGCCGGCGGAGGGATCGAGCCGCGCCGACAGCTGGAACTGATACGCAGCCAGGTCGGCGATCTGCTTCTTGGCGACGCCGGTTTTCATCGCGGCGTCCGCCACCGCCGCCGATACACGGCTGATCAGGCGCGGGTCGAAAGGCGAGGGAATGATATATTCGGGACCATAGACGGGCCGTGCGCCGCGATAGGCGGCGGCGACCTCATCGGGCACGTCTTCACGCGCCAGTGCGGCGATGGCTTCGGCGGCGGCGATCTTCATCTCTTCATTGATGGTGGTGGCGCGCACGTCCAAGGCGCCGCGGAAGATATAGGGAAAGCCGAGCACATTGTTGACCTGGTTGGGATAGTCGCTGCGTCCGGTGGCGATGATCACATCGTTCCTGACCGCCTTGGCGTCTTCCGGCGTGATCTCCGGGTCGGGATTGGCCATGGCGAAGATGATGGGCGAGCCGGCCATGCTGCGCACCATGTCGACGGTCAGCGCGCCTTTGGCCGACAAGCCTAAGAACACATCGCAGCCTGCCATGGCATCGGCCAGGGTACGGGCCTTTGTGTTGGCGGCATGCGCCGATTTCCATTGGTTCATGCCTTCGGTCCGGCCGCGATAGACCACGCCTTTGGTGTCGCACAGGATCACATTGTCGCCTTTGACGCCCATCGACTTGAGCAGCTCGATGCAGGCGATGCCGGCGGCACCCGCGCCGTTGCACACGACCTTCAGGTCCTCCAGCTTGCGGTTGGTGAGATGGGCGGCGTTGATGACGCCGGCGGCGGAGATGATGGCGGTGCCGTGTTGGTCATCATGAAACACCGGAATGTCCATCAGCTCGCGCAGTTTTTCTTCAATGATGAAACAGTCCGGCGCCTTGATGTCTTCCAGGTTGATGCCGCCGAAGCTGGGCCCCAGATAGCGCACCGCAGCGATGAAGGCATCCACATCCTTGGTGTCGATGCACAGATCGATGGAGTTCACGTCGGCAAAGCGCTTGAACAGCACCGCCTTGCCTTCCATCACCGGCTTGGACGCCAGCGCGCCCAGATCGCCCAGGCCCAGGATGGCGGTACCGTTGGAGATCACCGCCACCATGTTGCCCTTGGCGGTATAGTCGTAAACCCTTTCGGGATGTTCGGCGATGCGCAGCACCGGCACCGCCACACCCGGCGAATAGGCCAGGCTGAGATCCCGCTGGGTCGCCATCGGCTTGGTGGGCGCCACTTCCAGCTTCCCCGGCTTGGTGCCCGCATGGAACGCAAGGGCTTCTTCGTCGGTGAAGGAAGGGCGGGACATCGGTTACCTGCTGACCTGGACATTATTATTGGAATTTTCCACAGGATAACCACGCAAGTGGCGATTGCATCAAGCTTCGGTGACGCAGAGGCGTATCCGTGTCTGCTATGGTCTCGCCGCATGAGCGAGATGGACCTTGGTATACAGCCGGCGGAAGCGCTGGGGGCGGGCGACGCCACCCCCATGATGGCGCAATATCTCGCGCTGAAAGCGGCGCATGCGGACTATCTTCTGTTTTACCGCATGGGCGATTTCTATGAACTCTTCTTCGCGGACGCAGCAAAAGCGGCAGAGGCGCTGGATATCGCGCTGACCAAGCGCGGCAAGCATCAGGGCGAGGACATTCCCATGTGCGGCGTGCCGGTGCATGCCGCGGAGTCCTATCTGGAGAAACTGATCCGCAAGGGCTATCGCGTGGCGGTGTGCGAGCAGGTGGAAGACCCTGCCGAAGCCAAGAAGCGCGGCTCCAAGTCGGTGGTCAAGCGCGATGTGGTGCGGCTGGTCACGCCGGGCACCTTGACCGAAGATGCGCTGCTGGAGGCGCGCGCCTCCAATCGTCTGGTGGCCCTGGGACGCAGCGGCACGGACTTCGCCATTGCCTCGGCGGATATGTCGACCGGCGAATTCTCGGTGAGCGCCGTGACGCGGGAGGAAATCGCCACCGAATTGGCGCGGCTCGCGCCCCGCGAGCTTTTGGTGCCCGATGCGATGCTGGCACAGGAGGATTTGGCGGCGCTGTTCAAGTCACTGGGCACGGCGCTATCGCCCTTGCCGGGCAGCCGGTTTGATTCCGCCCATGGCGAGTGGGCGTTGAAAGCGCATTACCAGATGCTAACGCTGGATGGGTTGGGCGGCTTTTCCCGTGCCGAACTTTCCGCGGCGGGCGCGCTGATCGCCTATCTGGAACTGACCCAGAAAGGCCAAAAGGTAGCGCTGCAGCGCGTGGCGCGCGTATCGCCGTCGCATTTCATGGGCATCGATACCGCCACGCGGCGCAATCTGGAATTGACGCAGACGCTTTCCGGGCAACGCGGAGGGAGTTTGCTGGCTGAGATCGATCGGACGGTGACGGCGATCGGCGCGCGGTTGCTGGACTCGCGCCTGGCGGCGCCGCTGACCGACGTCAAACAGATTGCCGCCCGGCACGATGCGGTAGAGGCTTTCGCCAGGGATTCCGAATTGCGCCGCAAGGCGCGCGAGGCGTTGCGCGCCGCGCCCGATATCGCCCGCGCCTTGGGGCGATTGTCGGTGGCGCGCGGCGGCCCGCGCGACCTCGCCAATCTGCGCGACGGCGTGAAAGCGGCGCGCGGCTTGCGCGAAGGCCTCAGAAAGGAATCGCTGGCCGGCGAGGCATCCCAGGCGGTTGAAGCACTGCTCCGCAATATCGCTTCGGTGTCACGCCTGTCCGACCGGCTGGATTTTTTGCTGGCGGCGGAACCGCCTTATCTCGCCCGCGATGGCGGCTTCATCAAAAGCGGCGCGCATGCGCCCTTGGACGAGTTGCGCGCGCTGCGTGACGAGTCCCGGCGGATCATTGCCGGGCTGGAGGGCAGGTATCGTCAATCGAGCGGCGTCACCCAGCTCAAGATCAAGCATAACGGCGTCCTGGGTTATTTTATTGAAGTCACCCAGCAGCATGCCGACAAGCTGATGGCCGATAAGGAGACATTCCGTCACCGCCAGACCATGGCGGGTGCGGTGCGCTTTTCCACCGACGAGCTCGCCAGCCTGGCCTCGCGCATTGCCGAAAGCGGCGAGGCGGCGCTGGCGTTGGAGGTCTCGCTCTTCGATGAAATGACCAAGCTGGCGATAGAGCATGGCGAGGCCTTGTCGGCGATCGCCGAGGCGCTGGGTGTGCTGGACGTGTCATCCGCACTGGGCGAGCTTGCCATCGCAGCGCGTTATGTGCGGCCCGAGATGGATGGGGGCTTGCGCTTCAAGATCACCCGCGGCCGCCATCCGGTGGTAGAGGCGGCGCTGCAAACCGCAAATGCCGGGCCCTTTGTGCCCAATGACTGCGATCTCTCTCACGCCACGAAAGAAGGGGGGGCCAAGGGCCGGCTTTGGCTGGTCACCGGCCCCAATATGGCGGGCAAATCCACCTTTCTGCGCCAGAATGCGCTGATCGCCATCCTGGCGCAGATGGGCTCTTTCGTGCCGGCGGAAGAGGCCCATATCGGCATCGTCGACCGGCTGTTCAGCCGGGTGGGCGCGGGCGACGACTTGGCGGCGGGCCGCTCCACCTTCATGGTCGAGATGGTGGAGACGGCGGCTATCCTGAACCAGGCCACGCCCCGTTCGCTGGTGATTCTGGATGAGATCGGGCGCGGCACCGCCACCTATGACGGCCTGGCCATCGCCTGGGCGGCGGCGGAGCATCTGCACGAGACGAATGAGAGCCGCGCGCTGTTCGCCACCCATTATCACGAGATGGTGGCCTTGTGCGAAAGGCTGAAATCCATGGCCTGCTACACCATGAAAGTGCGGGAATGGAACGACAGCATCGTCTTCCTGCATGAGGTTATTTCCGGTGTCGCCGACCGTTCCTATGGCATCCATGTCGCCAAGCTGGCGGGATTGCCGGACGCGGTGGTCAATCGTGCCGAGGAAGTGCTGCGGGCGCTGGAAGAGGGGCGCGAAGGCCATAAGCCGCTGGCGCGGATCGACGACCTGCCGCTGTTCGGCGCCACGGCGCCCAAGCCCAAGACCAGCGCGGTAGAAGAGGCACTGAAGACAGTCGAGCCCGATGCGCTGACGCCCAAGCAGGCGCTGGAAATGCTCTATGAGTTGAAGCGCAAGCTGCCATCCCATTAGAATTGCCTGATGAGCCGCTTCTGGAGCCCGATCGTCCACACACTGACGCCCTATGTGCCCGGCGAGCAGCCGCAGGTGGATGGGCTGATCAAGCTCAACACCAACGAGAATTCCTATCCGCCTTCACCGCGCGTGCTGGAGGCGATCGCCGCCGCAACCGGGCGTCTGCGCCTCTATCCCGATCCGCGCGCCACCCTATTGCGCGAGGCCATCGCGGCCAATCATCGGGTTTCGCCGGAAGAGGTGTTCGTCGGCAACGGCTCGGATGAGATTCTGGCCCACACTTTCCAGGCGCTGCTCAAGCATGACGCGCCGCTGTTGTTTCCCGACATCACTTACAGCTTCTATCCGGTCTATTGCGGCTTGTATGGCGTGCCGTATGAGGAAGTGCCGCTGGATGCCATGATGCGGGTGCAGCCGGCCGATTATCGCCGGCCTGCAAGTGCCATCCTGTTGGCCAATCCCAATGCCCCGACCGGCACGGCGCTGCCGCGCGCCGCGATCGAATCGCTGGTCAGCGAACATCCGGACCGGCTGGTGGTGATCGACGAAGCCTATGTGGAATTCGGCGGCGAAAGCGCCGTTCCGTTGATCGCGCGCCATGACAATCTTCTGGTCGTCCAGACTCTGTCCAAGTCGCGGGCCTTGGCGGGCTTGCGAGTCGGTTTCGCCATCGGCCAACGCGCTTTGATCGAGGCGCTGGAGCGGGTGAAGGACAGCTTCAACTCCTATCCGCTGGACTGTCTCGCCATGGCCGGCGCGGTGGCGGCCATGAAGGACGAGGCCTGGTTCCAGGAGACGCGCGCGCGCATCATGGTCAGCCGGGAATTGCTGGCCCGCGATCTTGCCGGGCTCGGTTTTGAGGTTCTGCCGTCCCAGGCGAATTTTCTTTTTGCGCGTCATCCGCGCCATGGCGGCGCCGACCTCGCCGCCCGGCTTCGCGCGCGGCTTGTTCTGGTGCGGCATTTCAAGAAGCCCCGTATCCAGGACTTCTTGCGCATCACGGTGGGGACCGAGGATCAGTGCAGCCGCTTGATTGCGGTGCTGCGTGACGTGGCCTGATCCCTAGAGCTGTTTGCGGAAATAGACCACCCGTTCCGTTTCCGAAAACCCCAGCGCCTTATGCATGGCGTGCGATTCGGCATTCTGCAGCAGGGCGTCGGATGCCAGTTCGCGCAAGCCCTGGTCTTGCGCCCATTGCTCGATCGCCGCCATCAGCGCTCGCGCCACGCCTTTGTGGCGATAGTCCGGCACCACATAGATGCCTTCGACAAACGCCACGGGCGAGGTCTCGCAGCCATTGACAAAATCCCGCCGCACGCTGGCTTCGGCAAAGCCGATCACGTCGGTCGTTTCGCGTGCCACCAGAACCAGCATGCCGGGCCGCGCCAGGAGGACTGGGGCTTCACGCGCCATGATCTCCCGGTCCTCGTCCGGCCATAACGCAAAGCGCAGGGCGATCCATTGGCCAAGCGTCTCCGCGCCGCAAGTCTCGATATTCATGGGTCCCGGCCTCGTCCTTTCGCTTCGCTCAAGTCCTGCGGCGTTGGCTTAGCTTTTCTTAGCGAGCGCAGCGAGCTTAGAGAAGCTTGCCCTATGCGAGCGTCGGCGAGCATGCGTCGCGCAGCCCCTCGCTTTTGCTCGGGGCGTTCGGCACTCAAATCGGTCCACTGGACCGATTTGACCGGCAAGCCGGTCGTGCCTCACTCCACTGGACCTGCTCATGCGCTTCGCGCACCTCTCCTTACCCTCTTGCCGCTGCAGGGGCATAATGCCAGCATCGCCGGCCATGAGCAGTCCCACCTCCCACGTCCTCCCTGCTGGTCGGACCCCACGCAAATTCCTGGTCGTGATCGACAAGACTAAGGAAAGCGCGGTGGCACTGCGCTTTGCGACACGACGCGCCCAGCATACCGGCGGGCGCGTGACGCTGCTTTGCGCCGCCACTCCGCCCGATTTCCAGCAATGGCGCGGCGTGGAGGAGATCATGCGGGACGAGGCCTATGCCGAGGCCGAAGGCATGCTGCATGAAGCCGCCAAGGTGGTGAACGAACTTTCCGGCATCCTGCCGGAGCTGGTGGTCCTTTATGGCCTAACCACCGAATGCGTGGGTCAGCTGCTGAGACAGGACAAGGATATTTCCATCCTTGTTCTGGCCTCGGGCACCGGCAAGGAAGGACCGGGGCCGCTCGTCTCCATGTTTGGCGCGACGGTGCAGGCGATTCCGGTGACGATTGTGCCGGGGAATTTCACGAACGAGCAGGTCGATGCGCTGGCGTAGCCGAAATTCAACTTGTCATCCCCGGCGAACAGCGG
>DATBCP010000349.1:0-2354 GCA_036270435.1 Rhizomicrobium sp.
GACGCCATAGGCGATGGCGATGTCGCCCGCGTAACCGTCCGCGCCGGGAAAGGACAAGACATTGGTCGCCTTGTCGAACCCGCGGAAATCGCGATTCAACCCGCGCAACTTCTTGTCGTTGGCCAGAAGAATGGTGAAGCCGCCTTTCAGCCGCGTGGAGCGGCGCGCAGCGTCCGCCGCCTTGGTCAGACGCACCACCAGCCCGCGATGGGAACGCCATTTGGGGTCTTCGACCAGCAGGGTGATCCCGCTCATGATTCGTTATTCTAACTATTTATTTGCGCGATTATAGGCGGCAACAATGCGCGCCACGAGGGGATGGCGCACCACATCTTTCTCCGCGAACCGGGCGATGCCGACACCTTCCACGCCGTCCAGGATGGCCAGCGCCTCGTTCAGCCCCAGCGCCAAACCGCCCGGCAGGTCGCTTTGGGACGGATCGCCGGTGATGACCATATGGCTGTCTTCGCCCAGCCTTGTCAGCGCCATCTTCATCTGGGCCTGGGTGGTGTTCTGCGCTTCGTCCAAAATCACAAAGGCGCGATTGAGGGTACGGCCGCGCATGAAGGCCAAAGGCGCCACCTCGATGATGCCCTGTTCCATCAGCCGCCCGGCGGAATCGCCCAGCACATCGAACAGCGCGTCATAAAGCGGTCGCAAATAGGGATCGATCTTCTCTTTCAGGTCGCCAGGCAAGAAGCCCAGCCGCTCGCCGGCTTCCAAGGCGGGGCGCGACAGGATCAGCCGCTCGACCCGCTTTTCGTACAGCATATGCGCGGCAAAGGCGGCCGCCAGATAAGTCTTGCCGGTGCCGGCGGGGCCGATGCCCAGCACCAGCGGACATTGCCGCATCATCTCCAGATAGGCGGACTGGGCGGGCGAACGCGGGCGCACCGCGCGCGAGGACGCGGTCTTGATCGCGCCGGGGGCAAGAGCGCGTGTTTCATCGGTGAAGCGGATTTCGGCATCCACCTCCGCCTGGGTGACGCTTTCCCCCGCCTCCAGCCGCTGATAGAGAGCCTTCAGGATCGCACCGGCGCGTTCCCGGTCCTTGCCTTCGACCGCCACCAGATTACCACGCATGTCGATCCCCACATTCAGCTTCTGCTCGACGCGGGCGAAATGCTTGGCATGCGGTCCCCCCAAAGCGCGCAACAGCTTGTTGTCGGGAAATTCCAAGGTGGTGACCTGGGATTTCTTGGCGCTCAAGCCAGGACTCCATGGAGGGAGTTGGCGGTGCGCGCCTCGATCCGGACATCGGCCATCCGGCCGATCAGGGCGGCGCCGGCATGGACGTGCACGGGCTGCAGATAGGGCGTGCGGCCCATGATCTGGCCTAGCCCGCGCGCCGGTTTTTCAAACAGCACCGGCACGGTCTTGCCGATCCGGGAATCATCGAAAGCATATTGCTGTTTCAAAAGCAGCTTTTGCAGTTCATCCAGGCGCGCGGTCTTCACCTCTTCCGGGACCTGCTTGCGCATGGTGGAAGCAGGCGTGCCGGGCCGCTTGGAATATTTGAAGGAGAAAGCGGTGGCATAACCGATGTCGCGAACAAGCCGCAGCGTGGCTTCGAAATCCGCGTCGCTTTCGCCGGGAAAGCCAGCAATGAAATCGCTGGTGAGCGCGATGTCGGGACGCGCGCCGCGGATACGTTCGACCAGGCGGCGATAATCGTCCGCGGTATGCTGGCGGTTCATCGCCTCCAGCACCGCGTCCGAGCCCGATTGCACCGGCAGATGCAGATAGGGCATCAGCTTGGCGTTGGTGCCATGGGCCGCGATCAGCTCGTCCGCCATATCGCGGGGATGGCTGGTGGTGTAGCGGATGCGCTTGATGCCTTCGATCTGTGCGAGCGCGTCGCAGAGCCTGGCCAGCGACCAGCGCTCATTGTCTGAAGAGGGGCCGTCATAGGCATTCACATTCTGGCCCAAGAGCACGATTTCGCGCGCCCCCTTGTCGGCCAACTGCCGCGCTTCCCGCAGGATCGCCGCGGGCGGACGCGATTGCTCCGAGCCGCGCGTATAGGGCACCACGCAAAAAGTGCAGAACTTATCGCAGCCTTCCTGCACGGTGAGAAAGGCGCTGACGCCGGTGGCAGATGGTTCCGGCAGGGAGTCGAATTTTTCCAGGGCGGGAAAATCCGTCTCCAGGGCGTGACCCTGCTGACGCGCCACGCGGGCAATCATCTCCGGCAGACGGTGATAGGATTGCGGCCCCACCACCAGGTCCACCGCCGGCTGGCGCACCACAATCTCTTCGCCTTCGGCCTGGGCGACGCAGCCGGCGACCGCCAGCAGCATGTGCCCGCCGCTTTGCGCCTTTTGCGCCTTCAGGGTCTTGAGCCGGCCCAGCTC
>DATBCP010000350.1:0-5642 GCA_036270435.1 Rhizomicrobium sp.
CCTTTATCGCCGAGGCTTTCAACGCCGCCACCATCGCCCTGATGGGCGTGGTCGGCATCCTGACCCTCGCGGCCACCATCTAACCCGCTTTTCGGGATGCCGGGGCGCAAGGCATCCCAGAAGCGACACACGGGCCGTCAATCTCAGGACGCCGGGCCGCTGGCCAAAGGCCATCGAGCGCCGGCGGCGGAGCCGCCCATCTTTAAATAGCGCCGTTGGCCAGAGGCCAACGGGCGCGAGGAGATACGGACAAGGCGCTTCCCCCCGCACTGTCCATAAGGCGTTCCACCCCAGCCCAGGCGATCATGGCCGCATTGTCGGTGCAGAGCCTGGGGGGTGGGATGCGGATGATAAATCCTTCTTCCTTGCACAACCGCGCGAGCGCCGTGCCGATCGCCTGATTGGCTGCGACCCCGCCCGCCACCACGAATGTGCCGGCACCGGGAAAGTCGCGCCGGAACATGGCCATGGCCAACCGGCTCCGGTCGCACAAAATGTCGATCACGGCCGCCTGGAAACTGGCGCTGGCGTCCTGGATATCGATTTTCTTCTGCGCCAATTGGCGTAAGGCCGTCTTCAGCCCCGAAAAGGAAAAGTCGGCCCTGGTCTCGTCGCGCCGGTTGAGCAAGGGGCGCGGCAAATCAAAGGCGCGCGGATTGCCATTTCGTGCGGCGCGTTCCACCGCGGGGCCACCGGGATAGGGCAGGCCCAGGATCTTCGCCGCTTTGTCGAACGCCTCGCCCACCGCATCGTCAATGGTACTGCCATACAGGCGGAAATCGTCTGCGCCCCCGACCCCCAAAAGCTGGCAATGACCGCCGGACACCAACAGCAGCAAATAGGGAAAGGCGACGCCATGGGTCAGCCGGGCGGTCAGCGCATGGCCCATCAGGTGATTGACGGCGATCAGGGGCTTGCCCGTGCCCAGGGCAAGCGCCTTGGCGGTGGTCAGTCCCACCATCACGCCGCCGATCAATCCGGGGCCGGCGGTGGCAGCAATACCGTCCAATTCCGCCAGGCTGATTTGGGCTTCGTCCAAGGCGCGTTGGACAATCTCGTCCAATCTTTCCAGATGGGCGCGGGAGGCGATCTCGGGCACCACTCCGCCATAGGGCGCATGGGCTTCGATCTGGCTGAACACGATATTGGACAGGATTTCGCCGGGACCGGGCGGTTGGCCGCGCACCACCGCGGCCGCGGTTTCGTCGCAGCTGGTCTCAATGCCCAGAATGGCAAAAGGCCTGGTGAAGGGCTTGCCCGTCATGGGCCGCTGCTTTACCCCCAAACGCCGGTACCGCAAAATCTTTTAGCCATGCGCATCCTTGTGACCAGACCGCGGGAAGATGGGATGGAAATCGCGCGCCTGCTTTCGGCGCGCGGTCACCAGGCGCTTTTGGCGCCGCTGCTGGAACCGCGCTTTGCGGACGGACCGTTGCTGGAAGCGGGTTCTGAATTGGCGGACATCGCCGCTATCCTGGCCACCAGCGCCAATGGCATCCGTGCCCTCAGCCGGCGTACGGCGCGGCGGGATCTTGCGATTTTTGCCGTAGGTCCGCAGACGGCCGGGGAAGCGCGTCGCGCCGGATTCGCGGATGTCCGCAGCGCCGATGGCGATGCCAAGGCGCTGGCCGAGGCCGTAACAGTCTGGGCATCGCCCGGCGCCACGCTGCTGCATGTTTGCGCGGAAGATGCACCGGCAAGCCTTTCGGACCGGCTTGGCCAAAAGGGTTTCATGGTGCGGCGCTGCGCGCTTTACCGGATCGAACCGGCGGCCCGCTTGCCGTCCCAGGCGCAAGCCGCATTGCAAAACCATGGGTTGGACGCCGTGATGTTTTTCTCGCCCCGCACCGCGCGCCTGTTCGCCCAGTTGGCGGAAGGTCTGCCCATGGAAGGTCTGGCCGCCTTGTGCATCAGCCAGACCACCGCGCAGGCGCTGTCCCCGCGCGCCTTCGCACAAGTCAAAGTGGCGGCATGGCCCAACCAGGACGCCATGCTGGCACTGGCGGAATAAATCTGCCCAAGGATGATGCGAAGTCCGCCGGGTTAAGAGGCAGGCCGCCCACTTCCCGGTCAGGTGGCGCATTTTGCATCGCGAAATTGAAAAGCAATGCTTGCGGGACGGCTCAGCCTCTGTGCAGACTTCGCTCATGCAGCACGAGGTTTTCGCCAACACGGAGGACTTCGGTGGTCCTGATATTGTGGCGGGACCGGGACGGATTTCGCGCCCAGGGGTGGATGTCCCCTATGCCCGTTATGAACTCGCCAAGCCCTATGACGAGATGTTCGCCCGCGACGGCAAGGTGCGGCTTCCCTATGCCGGCCTGGATTCCCGCGTTTCCACCCTGCCGCTGGAAGAACTGACCCGCCGCCAGCAGGCCTGCGAGCAGAGCTTCCTGCACCAGGGAATCACCTTCACCGTCTATAGCGACAACAAGGCCACCGAACGGATCATCCCGACCGATCTTCTGCCGCGTATCGTCACCGCCAAGGAATGGGACCGGATCGAGCGCGGGCTGACCCAGCGCATCCATGCATTGAACTTGTTTTTGCGCGACATCTATACCGATGGCCGGGTGTTGAAGGATGGCGTGGTGCCGCGCCGCATGATCTATGGCTCCAGGCATTACCGCCGCGAGATGCGCGGCCTGCCGGTGCCGCACGGTGCCTATGTCAATATCTGCGGCAGCGACCTGATCCGCAATGAAGCCGGCGATTTCGTAGTTCTGGAAGACAATCTGCGGGTGCCGTCGGGTGTCAGCTACATGCTGGCCAATCGCGATGTGGCGCGCCGCGCCTTTCCCAGCGTGTTCCGCGCCATGGGTGTGCGCCCCATCGAGCATTATCCGCTGGAGCTGCTGGCAACCCTGCGATCCCTGACGCCCTTCCATGAGGATGTTTCCATCGCGGTCCTCACCCCGGGCGTGTTCAACTCGGCCTATTTCGAGCATGCTTTCCTGGCGCGCCAGATGGGGGTCGAGCTGGTGGAAGGCCGCGATCTTTTGGTCAATGACAATGTCGTCTATACCCGCACCACCTCGGGCTTGAAGCGCATCGACGTCATCTATCGCCGCATCGATGACGATTTCATCGACCCCCTGATCTTCCGCTCCGATTCCGCCCTGGGCGTGCCCGGCCTGTTCAATGCCTATCGCGCCGGCAATGTGATGATCGCCAATGCGCTGGGCACCGGCGTGGCCGATGACAAGGCGGTCTATTCCTATGTGCCGCGCCTGATCCGCTACTATCTGGCGGAAGAGCCCATCCTGGAGAATGTCGAGACCTTCCTCTGCCGCGAGGAGAAATCGCTGAGCCATGTGCTGGCCAATCTGGACAGTCTGGTGGTGAAAGCGGTGGGCGAATCCGGCGGCTACGGCATGCTTGTGGGCCCGCACGCCTCGCAAAAGGAACGCGACGACTTCGCGGAAATGATCAAGGCCGATCCGGAAAATTACATCGCCCAGCCCACCATCCAGCTGTCCACCGCCCCCGCTTTTGTCGGCGATGGCATCGAGCCGCGCCATGTGGATCTGCGGCCTTTCATCCTGCATGGCGCGGAAACCAAGCTGGTGCCCGGCGCGCTCACTCGCGTCGCCTTGAAGCGCGGCAGCCTGGTGGTGAATTCCTCGCAAGGGGGCGGGTCAAAGGATACGTGGGTCTTGAGTCAGTAGCATGTTGTCGCGCGTCGCCGATTCCCTTTACTGGATGAGCCGCTATATCGAGCGGGCCGAGCACACGGCCCGGCTGATCGCAGTGAAGCTGGATTCCATGATCGAACAGACGCCCGAGGACGCCGCCTCCAGCTGGGCACGGGTAATCCAGGCACTGACCGGCCAAAAGACGGAAGCGGTGCATCTCGACGCCTTCGCCATCACCCGCAAGCTGGCCTTTGATCGCGACAATGACGATTCCATGATCGCCTCGCTGGCCATGGCGCGCGACAATGCCCGCCAGGTGCGCGAAGCGCTGTCCAACGAAGTGTGGGAAAATCTCAACCGGCTTTACCTGCGGCTGGTGCCGGTGACCATGGATTCCATCTGGGTGCACACGCCGGCGCGGTTGTTTCGCGAAGCGCTGGAAGAGATGCACGCCTTGGAGGGCGTGACCTATTCCACCTTAAGCCATGGCGAAGGCTGGTACTTCCTGGAACTGGGCCGCCATATCGAGCGGGTGCAGCAATTGGGACGCCTGCTGGATATTCATTTCAGCGCCGCCCAGAACGTGCCCAAATATTTCGACTGGTTTGTGCTGCTGAAATTCTGCACCGCCTTCGAGCCCTACACCAAGCAGTATACGGCGTCGATCCGGCCGCAAAAGATTGCCGAATTCCTGCTGTTCGATTCCGAATTTCCCCATTCCATCTGCTTTTCCGTCGACCGCATGACCGAGGCCCTGGCGCGGGTGGCGCCGGGCGCGCCGCCGGCGCGGCGTGCCGCAGTGGAGCGCCTGGCCGGCCGGCTGAAAGCGGCGGTGGATTTCGGCCAGGTGGATGAATTGATGAGCGGAGGCGTTGCAGCGTTCATCGCGGATATCACCAAGCAGTGTGAACAAATCCATAAGGCATTGTATTCGTCCTACATTACCTATGGCGCGGAGACCGTGTTGTGATGCGCATTTGTAGCTCGAGCGCCGCGAGCTTGGGCGAGCGGCCGGAGCGTCTTCACCCCGCCGCTCGCTTTGGCTCGCGGCGGCCCGGCCTCGCGGCGCGCCTGAGCGCGCGCCGCTGCGGCGTTCGTCGCTTTCGCAGGTCCACTGGACCTGCTCACGCGCTCCGCGCGCCGCTCCTCACCCCGAGCTGCGACAGAGGGGGGTAATCAAAAAACTAGATGTTCTACTCCATCCGCCACGTCACGCGTTTTCGCTACTCCGGCCCCGTTCGCGAATCCGTGATGGAGCTGCGCATGCAGCCGCGCTCGGAAGGGCCGCAAACCTTGCGTTCCTTCCAGATCTCCACCAATCCCCGCGCCCAGCTCTATGCCTATACCGATCATTTGGGCAACGCCGTCTATCATTTCAATCTGCTGCGCGAGCATGAGGAGTTGCGCATCGAGGCCCAGGCCACGGTCGAGATCGGACAGTCGCGGGCATGGCCTGAGCATCTCGATCCATTGGAATGGAGCCGCTACAATCCCTTCAATCTTCGCGACGATCATTTCGACATGCTGGAGCCGTCGCGGTTCGCCCGCTCCTCGCCGGAGCTGGAGAGCTTCATGAAGATCGCCGATCTGGCAAAGCCCGTCGGCGATCCGCTCACCGCGCTGCGCACCTTGCAGCGGGGCATCTATGATTCCTTTGACTATGAGGCGGGGGTCACGGAGGTCAATTCGCCTATCGAAGTGGCGCTGGAACAGCGCCGGGGTGTTTGCCAGGACTTTGCCCATATCATGACGGCGATTGCCCGGCGCTGGGGCATCCCCTGCCGCTATGTCTCGGGCTATCTTTATCACAAGGGCAGCCGGGATCGTTCGTCCGCCAATGCCACCCATGCCTGGGTGGAAGCCTATCTACCGTCGCTGGGTTGGGTGGGGTTCGACCCCACCAACAATATCATGGCTTGCGAACGCCATGTCCGCGCTGCGGTGGGCCGGGACTATGCCGATGTGCCGCCCACACGGGGCACTTATAAAGGCGGCGCCGACAGCGAG
>DATBCP010000351.1:0-5423 GCA_036270435.1 Rhizomicrobium sp.
CGGGTCCCAATTGACCAGGCGCTTGTCCTTGTAGATCAGGCCTTGGTTATAAAGCTCGACGAACACTTTGGTGACGGCGCGCGACAGGCCTTCGTCCATGGTGAAGCGTTCGCGGCTCCAATCGGCAGAGGCGCCCAGCCGATGCTGCTGCTCGACAATGGCCCCGCCGGATTCGGCCTTCCACTTCCACACTTCCTCCAGGAATTTCTCGCGCCCCAGGCCTGCGCGCGACATCTGCCGCTCGGCCAGCTGACGCTCGACAATCAACTGAGTGGCGATGCCGGCATGATCGGTGCCGGGCTGCCACAGCACGTCCTTGCCGCGCATGCGCTCAAAACGCGCCAGGATATCCTGCAGGCTGTTGTTGAGGGCGTGCCCGATATGCAGCCGCCCGGTGACGTTGGGCGGCGGGATGACGATGGAGAAAGCCGGCGCCCCAGGCCGGTTGCCACAGCGAAAGGCGCCGGACGCCTCCCATTGGGCGGCAATGCGCTGTTCCACGTCCTTGGGATTAAAAGTCTTGTCGAGCATAAGCCGACGCTTTCGGGCTTTTTCCCGGTCAGGTCAAGCCGCAATCGGCAGTTCTACGGCGCGAGGATTTTTGCGACCTGAGCAGGAGCGCGTACCCCGCCTACGTGAGCACGCGCGACGCACTCAGGGCGCAAAAAAAAGACCACGCCCCTTAACGTTTACCCCGGGACCTTACCACCCGCTCCACTTCGGCCCGGACAGCGCCTTCCAGCACAGGCGGGAAATGCTCGTCCATCCATTCGCGGATCAGGGGCTTCATGCCCTCGATGATGGCGCTGGAATTGTCGTGCAGATATTTCTGCAGCACCGGCTCGAAACTGTCGCGCACCGCCCGCTCGAATACGGCTTCCACGCTGACGCCCTCCACCGGCGCGATGGAGGCAGGACGGCGGACCGGGGCCGCGGGCTCCGGCTCTTCATCCGGTATGGCATTGAACGCGTCTTCCATCGCCTTGCGGGTCTGGTCGGAAAAGATGTCGGAATGTTCCGAGGAAGGGGCGACGTTCTCGAACACAATATCCTCCGCTGGGGTTGGGATCGGCGCGGGCGTGGGCTCCACCGCAACAACTTCCACTTCCTGGGTCAGTTCCAGGATGTCGTCATGCACGGGGGCCGGTGCAGCGGCAGCCGCTGGCGGGGGCGGCGGTGGAGGCGGCGCAGCCTCGGCCACGGGGGCGCCCCCTTCGGGGGCATCCTCGGAAATTATCTTGCGGATGGAGGCAAGAATCTCCTCCATCGTAGGTTCGTGCTGGGGATTCGACATGGGAAGCTCCGCAGGGCCGCCAAGGGTTTTGGCGGTAGAATCACCCTAGGACAGTGCCGGACAGACGGCAAAGATTAAGTTAATGACCCATCCCCACCGTGCCTTAACCCATTCTGATGGGCCCCCTGCGCACCGCTAGAACACGAACCCCATCGCCTTCTTGAAGCCGGCCAGGACTGGAACATCGGCATCGAAATCCGGCCGCCGGCCCACCTGCCCGTTCTCCTTGAGGTACAGCCAGGAACGGCTTTGGCCATCTTTCAGGACACAGACCAGCCTGCCGCCTTCGGCCAGCTGGGCCAGAAGGGTGTCGGGCACCTGCTCAATGGCACCATTGATGAAGATCACATTATAGGGCGCTTGCCCTTCGAAACCTTCCACCAGACCGCCCTGCACTAGCTCAACCTTGCCCACAACATTGGCCAGCAACTCACTGGCAATGCGGACCAAATCGGCATCCTGCTCCAATGCCACAACCTCGGCACCCAGCCGGGCCAGAACAGCCGCGGAATAGCCGGTGCCAGTGCCAACATCGAGGATGCGATCATCGGATTCGATCTCGGCCAGCTGCACCAGCTTGGCGAAACTGCGGGGGTCCAACAGATAGCGCCCCGGAGCTACCTGAACCGGCACATCGGCATAGGCCAGCGCCCTGGCCGCACCCGGCACGAACTTCTCCCGCGGTACCGCATTCATGGCCGCCAGAATGCGTTCGTCGGTTACGTCGGAGGGCCGGATCTGGGTCTCGACCATATTGAAG
This sequence comes from Rhizomicrobium sp., assembly GCA_036270435.1. Taxonomy (GTDB): domain Bacteria; phylum Pseudomonadota; class Alphaproteobacteria; order Micropepsales; family Micropepsaceae; genus Rhizomicrobium. The sequence continues at coordinate 2,055 of DATBCP010000351.1, forward strand.
CGCGCAGATTCGGACATCGGGGACCCCAGGAAGATCTGATGGGCTTATAGGCTTTTTTACCCACGTCCCCACAACGAGGCACTTTCTTACCCCGGGTCTCGGCCGGTGTTTCGGCTGGTTGCTTTCGTATGCTTGTCCCTCGGCCTCCCCGTCTGCTATAGCCGCCAGCCGCTCGCCGGGCTCCCGCCGGCGTACCCCGGAGCGCCAGCGAGAGCTGGAGCGACAAAAAAACGAGGCCACGTGGCGGAGTGGTGACGCAGCGGATTGCAAATCCGTGAACCCCGGTTCAATTCCGGGCGTGGCCTCCATAAAACCTCCGCAATTTCGTTGTGAATTGGCGGAAATAACGCCCAGAATGACTGAATGTAAAAGGGAGATTTCATGATTCGCCTATTCGAGCTTGCCGCCAGCCTCGCCGCTCTGGTTGCCGTCGCGGCGCCCGCCATGGCTGCGGATATCCTGATCAAGGACGACAAATCGCAACCCGAAAGCCTGGCCCATGCGCCGGACGGCACCTTGATCGTAGGTAGCGCCTCGACGCCCTATGTCTACAAGGTCAAACCCGGTTCCACGACGCCGGAGGTCTTCATCGACGCCAGCGCCGAAGGCGCCGGCACCTTCTTCTTCGGCCAGTTGGTCGATGGCGGCACCGTCTGGAGTTGCATGCTGACGCCGGTGGCCGGCTCGAACCCGGTCCAGCGCCACACCGCCCTGATCGGCACGGACCTTAGAACCGGTGCGCGCAAGCTGCGCTGGTCCCTGCCCGGCGACAACAGCACCTGCAACGACTTCACTGTCGGCCCCGACAAGGCGCTTTACATCTCCGACACCGCCAATGCCCGGATCTACCGTTTGGCACCGGGTGCGCAGAGCGCTGAACTGTGGCTGGAAAACCGCAGCGTCACCGGCATCGACGGCCTGACGTTCCTCAACGGGGTGCTCTATTACAACAGTGTTTTCTTCAACAACCTCTACCGCGTGCCGATGGACGCCAATGGCAAGGCGGGCACGCCGGTGCAGATATGGATGGACGCGCCGGTCAAAGGACCGGACGGCATGCGCGCCGCAGGCGACAAGCTGTTCCATGCCGAAAACGGCGCCGGCAAAGTCGACATGCTGACCATCGATGGCGACCGCGCCCATATCACGGTGCTGAAGGACGGCCTCAACACCCCGACCGCCGTCGAGCCGGCCGGCGATGTGCTGTGGATCGCCGAGCGCGGCGCGGGCAAGGCCATATCGATCCCCATGCCAAAATAACCAGGCCAGGCTGCGGCCGCCCAAGGCTGCCGGAGCCCTGATTCGCGTCAGGGAACTTTTTTCGGGAGGACCCCATAGGGTTAAGGCCTTATTAACTATCCACAGGCTAAAGTTCCCGCGTCTTCCTTGAAGACACCCCACCATTACCCAACGCCTTGGGGCCGGGATCCACTCCCGGCCTCATTTTTCTTTGGTAGCCACGGTGGATAGTGCTCTGCCGACGGCCCAATTTCCCGCTTGGTTTGAGGCAAGGGACGCGCTAATACCGCGCCTTCGGCTAGCGTTCCTCGGTAGCTCAGTGGTAGAGCAACCGGCTGTTAACCGGTTGGCCGCAAGTTCGAATCTTGCCCGGGGAGCCATTTCTTTCAACATGTTGGGGCCCGGGGGCCGTCAGGACCCTGGCCTGTCCCGGCGCGTCTCTTACAGACGGCCGAAGCGTTGAACAGCTTCCTCAAGGGAGCGCAATTTTTCGATATAGCCGTACATGGAGTGCTCCGTCTGATCCAAGGCTTGCGCCTTGACCAGCACCTCGGCGGCGATGTCTTTCGGCACCGCCACGACGCCGTCGGCATCCGCCACGATGATATCGCCCGGATTGATGCGAACGCCGCCGGCTGTCACCGGTACACCTTGCGTGGCGCGATAATGCCCGACCGAAGTGGAAGGTACTATGCCTGAAGCATAGACGGGAAATGCGATCTTCTTGAGGTACGCAACGTCGCGCACGCCGCCATCGATCACCGCGCCGGAAAATCCCCGCGCGTTCATCGCCGTCGCCATCAGGCCACCAATGCCGGCAATGTCATCTCCATCCGACACCACCATCACATAGACGGAATCCTTGGCCGCCGTGTCGATCGCGGCTTGCATGGGCGTCACCGCGGCAGGCGCTGCGCCCTCCGCCTTGTCCATCTGAACGGTCACGGCAAAACCGGCGACCTTGCCGTCGGAGATCGCATGGATCCGGTGCGACATGAAGGAACGCTTGCCGTGAAGTTGTTCGAGCGCATCCGAGACGGAGGCGACCTCGACATGGCGATAGGCATCGATCAGAAGGGCCGGATTTGCGGCATAGGTCTTGGCGTCAGGCAGGGGCTGGGCAACCACGCCTCCCACCAGGCCTATCAGCAGGCCGCCAACAAGAAATGAGACGGACTTTCCCTTCCGGGACGTGACATGGATTTGCAAACTCCCACCCTCCAGCGCATCGACGACGGCCAAAGATTACCCCGTCGACTGCCCAAGGATTACCCCCTTGTTTTTGGCAGCGCTGCCAAGCTAACATACTGGCCTAAAACAACCAATTCGGGGGAAACATGCGCAGCGCATTTGGAAAAGTCGGGGCGATTGTTACCGTTATCGCCTTTTCCGTCTCGGCCGCGGCATCAGCTGAGCCACTGTCGCCTGGCAAGCCCGCTGGCGTGCATGCCGCCCAAATGACGGACAAGGAGTGGCTGGTCTTTGGCGGCATCGGCGTCCTGCTGGCCGCGGTTCTGATCGCCAATAACGGAAGCGGCGAACATGCGGCTTCCGCCACACAGCCCATAACGGTTGTTGCCCCCACGACGACCTGATCTGCGATTCCGCGCTATCGTCCGCGGCGCAGAATAGCCGGCCATTACCGGTCGCTTTGCGGGTGCTGGCGGCGCACGGCGTCAAAGTGACGTTCCAGGCTTTTCCGGGAATGCGTGAATACAAGGTGTGGCGCCAAGGCTTGCATGCGGTCGCCCCCTGCTATTCAAGGCGGGAATATCGTAATTTTCACGCGGGAAGCGATGTCCGGCGTCTCACCAGTTCTGATGGAAGGCGGAAGCGTGACATGGCGCCGCCTGTTCGGGCGCGCGCAGCTGGATGATCTGGAGCACTATTGCGATCGCCTGCCGCTGGAGCCGGCCCGGTTGACGGGCGAGGACAAGGCCGGCATCCGCACCACCCAGGTCGCCTGGGTCACGCGCAACGCCGAAACCGAAGACCTGTATCTCAGGATGGAAGCCGCGGTGCTTCGGTTGAATGCGGAGCTGTTTCACTTCGAGCTCACCGGCTTGACCACCATGCAATATGCGGTTTACCGGCAGGAGGACGCCGGCTATTTCGACTGGCACAATGATT
>DATBCP010000352.1:0-1707 GCA_036270435.1 Rhizomicrobium sp.
CGCAACCCCAGGCAGCGCCGCAATGCGCGAACGCAAGGTCGCGGTGACGGCGATGCGCTTCTTGAGCTCGATCTCCACTTCTTCGCCCGCGCCTGCCGGCACCACGATATTCACCAGCCCCTTGCCGGTTTGAACCAGTTCGGCAGCCAGCTGGCCAAGCGACGCGGTGTCCGAAAGCCGTACCGTCATCCCCTCGCCCGCCTGGGCGGCTGCCTGATCGAGATCGAGGATCGACGCCGCCCGCAGCTTCAGCTCATCGCCATCCCATTCCGCGCTGGCCGTGATCAGCAGCGACTTGCCCGCTTCCAGCAATGGCCGGCTGGCGGCCAGCACTTCCGGGAACAGCATCACCTCGAACATGCCGGTGGGATCGGAGAAGGAAACGAAGGCATACATCTGTTCGCTGCGGCCGCGCCGTTCGCTTTTCTTGACCAGGGTTCCGGCGATCTTGGCCTTGAAGCCGCCGCGGCGGCGGTCTTCCAGCAATGCGGCATAGGTGGCCGCACCCAAGCGCTTCAAGGCAGGTCCGTAAGCATCGAGCGGGTGGCCGGACAGATAAAAGCCCATGGCGGAAAATTCCTCGCCCAGCCTTTCATGCACCGGCCAATCCGGCATCGCTTGCAGCCTTATGTCGTCGCTGGAACCGCCACCACCAAACAAAGACACCTGTCCGCTTTCGCGCTCGCGCTGGGCGGCCTGCGCCCCGCCCAGGATGCGGTCGGAATTTTCCACCAGCTGCCGGCGATTGGGATTGAGACGGTCGAAAGCTCCGGCGCGCACCAGATTTTCGAAGGCGCGTTTGTTGACCAGGCGGGGATCGACCCGGCGGGCGAAGTCGGAGATGGATTTGAATTTGCCGCCCTGCTGGCGTACCTCGATGACATGGTCCATCGCCTGGCGGCCCACGCCTTTCACCGCCGCCAGGGCATAGAACACGGTGTTGGCTTGCGCGTCGCAGGCAAACACGGATTCGCTGCGGTTGATATCGGGGGGCGCCACCTTCACCCCCAGTCGCTGCGCCTCCTGGCGGAAAATATTGAGCCGGTCGGTATTGCCGATATCCAGGGTCATGGACGCGGCCAGGAATTCCACCGGATAATTGGCCTTGAGATAAGCGGTCTGGTAGGCGACCTGGGCATAGGCCGCGGCATGGCCCTTGTTGAAGCCATAGCCGGCGAATTTCTCGGCCTGTTCGAAAATCTGCTCGGCCACCTGTCTGGAGATCTTCCGTTCGGCTGCGCCCTTGAGGAATTTCTCCCGCTGCGGGATCATTTCGGCAGGGATCTTCTTGCCCATGGCCCGGCGCAGGATGTCGGCCTCGCCCATGGTGTAACCGGCCAGTTCGCGGGCGATGCGCATGACATCGTCCTGATAGGTCATCACGCCATAGGTTTCTTTCAGGATCGGCTCCAGCACGGGATGGAGATATTCCACCTGTTCCTTGCCGTTCTTGCGCGCGATATAGGTGGGGATGGAGTCCATCGGGCCCGGACGATACAGCGCCACCAGCGCCACCAGGTCGTTGATGTGGTTGGGCTTCATCTTGCGCAGCAGGTCGCGCATGCCCGCGCCTTCCATCTGGAACACGCCCACGCTGTCGCCATGGGACAGCATTTCGAAGGTGTTGACGTCATCGAAGTCGATGGTCTGGGTGTGAAGCACAATGCCGCGTTTCTTGAGCAGCTCCTCCGCCTTGGCGATGACGGT
>DATBCP010000353.1:0-7664 GCA_036270435.1 Rhizomicrobium sp.
GCCAGTGCGGTATCCAGGTTGGTGCCTTTGAGCGTACTGCCATCCACCGGCCTGCCATTGTCGGTATAGGAAAGACCCAGGTTGGCGGTAGCGCCCCCGATAGGGCCACCGACATGGCCCGCGACCCGGGCATAGCCGAAGCTGCCGCCTTCCGCACTCAGGCCCGCGTCCAGCGTGTCGCCGCCACGCCGGCTGATGATGTTGATCACCCCGCCCACCGCATCGGAGCCATAGATGGCGGAGGCAGGTCCGCGAATGAATTCGATCCGCGCAATGTCGTTCAGGTCCAGTGTGGAGAAATCATAAGAGCCGCCACGGGTGTTGGTGGGATCATTGGCCTTGACCCCATCCAGCAGCACCAAAGTGAAATTGGGCTTGGCGCCGCGAGTGAACAGCGACACCACGCTGCCCCGGCCGCCCGATTGCTGGACATAGACATCGGGAAGATCGCGCAACAGGTCGACCACACTGTCCGGATCGCGCGCCTGGATAGTCGCGGCGTCCAGGACGGAGACATTGCTGCCTGCCTCTTCGCCGGCAAGGCGCGTGGCGGTGACAATGACATTTTCGGAGTCCGCGCGGGCGATCGCCGGGAGACAGAGGATTACCGCTCCGCAAAACAAGTGGAGCCCTGACACTTTTTTCATACTGCAACAAAACCGGCTTTGAACGGCGGCGCGACGCTAACGGCGCGATCCTCTCAAAGCAAACGGCATTATTGCGGCAAGGCGAACACATAGACCATGTTGCCACCGCTGGGCTGATCCAGGTCGGGCCGAATCTGAATCGGGCCGTTGTTGAAGCCGCCGCCGGCCGCCACCGCGATATATTGCCGCCCCGCGCTCGCGTAGGTCACGGCAGCACCGAACACTTGCGATCCCAGCCGCGTCTGCCACAGCACCTTGCCGTCGTTTTGATCGAAGGCGCGCAGATAGCGGTCCATCGAACCGTTGAACAGGATGCCGCCCGCGGTGGCCAATACCGGCGAGTAGTTGGAAGCTGGCGTCTCCCAGCTCCACAAGGTCTGGCCCGTCTCAACCGAAATGGCGTCCAGCCGCCCGATATTGGTGGAACCGGGCGAAAGGACCTGTGGACCGATGGTGTTGTACTGATCCTTGGGCTGGCTGGGGATGTTGTCGGCGCGCACCCGGTAGTTGGCGCAGAGATTCTGCAATTCCACATACATCACATTGGTCTGCGGACTGTAGGCCGAGAAAGGCCAATCGCGCCCGCCTGCATGGGTGGGACATTGCTGGTAGGTCTTTTTGTAGTCGGTCAGGAACAATTCAGGATTGGACGTGACCTTGCCCTTGGCGTCGATGTCCTTGACCAGATTCTGGTAGACGGTCGACTTGGCCCAGAGGAAATCGCCCTTGGCGGCGTCAAAGCTCCACATGATCGAGGTCTTGCATGGCACGCCCGTCAACGTCTTGCGGCTGGCCGACGCCGCATTGCGGCTCACCGCCATCATGCCTTTGGCCTTGGGATCGGGCGCCACCTTCGTGGTGATCGGCATCATCTCGAAAGTGCATTCCTGGTCCGCATTGTCCTGCGGAAACACCTGATGCTTCCAAACGATCTTCCCCGTCTTGGGATCGACGGCAAAGCGGGTGTTGGTGCCCGCCAGCGTGGCGTTGCCTTTCACGCCGCGCTGGGTATCCGACGACGGACCAACGCCGCTGGAACCATAAAAGGCCAGATTCAGGTCCGGGTCATAGGTGATCGGGCCCCATACGCCCGTCATCCAGCGCTGCTCGAATGGCATTCCGCCCCAGGTCTCGTCGCCCGGCTCGCCTTTTCTGGGGATCAGGTTGTTGCGCCACAATTCCTTGCCGGTCTGGGCGTCGTTGCCGGTGACATAACAGCCTTGCGCCGCCTCCTGGCAGTTGCTTCCCGCGATCACCACGCCATCCACCACAATCGGCCCGCTGGTGTTGGTAATGTAGAGGTCGCCGCCGCGATTGACTTCCCACAAGGCCTTGCCGGTTTTCGCATCCAGCGCCAGCAGGAAATTGTCGCGCGTGACCGTGTAAAGCTTGTCGTCGTAAAGAAAGACACTGCGCTTGCGCTGGCCCCAGAAATTGTTGTGGAAGGCCTGTTGCGAAGGCAGGGTACGGCGGTATTCCCAAAGCAGGTCGCCGGTGGCGGCATCGATCGCCTGAATCACGTCATTGGGATTGCCCAAAAACATCACACCCTTGTAGACAATGGGCGTGGCTTCGTTGATGCCCGCTTCCATGGTGCGCGCCCATACCAGCTGCAAGCCCTTCACATTGGACTTGTTGATCTGGTCCAGGGTGCTGAAGCCCCAGCCTTGGTAGTTCCCCCGCATCATGATCCAGTCGGACGGATCGGGACTTCGCAGCACGGAGTCGGTGACCGGCGTATAGCTTTTCAGCGGATGCGGCGCGATGGTGGTGCCATTCACGGGTGTGGGCGCCTGTGCAGCAGCCAGGCTCGCTCCCGTCGCCGTGAGCAACAAAATAAGCGCCAGTTTTCCCCGCTTCATATTTCCCCGCATGACATTTATTATTGGGTGATGATGCCGGGTTTTTCGCCGTATGGCTACGCCAGGATTATGTGCAACTGCTAAGAAAGCTCGTCCAGCAGGACGGCGACATGACGCGCCTGTCGTCCGGCGCCATGCGCAATCTGGTGGCGGCAGCTGGTGCCGTCCGCCACGACAATGGCATCGGGATTTTTGCGCACCGCCGGCAACAGGCTCAATTCCGCCATCTGCATTGAGACTTCATAGTGATCGGCGTCATAGCCGAAGCTGCCGGCCATGCCGCAACAGGACGTCTCGATCAATTCCGGCTTGGCGCCGGGAATCAGCCGCAACACCTCCAAAATGGGCGCGACGGCGCCGAACGCCTTTTGGTGGCAATGGCCATGCAACAGGATCGGGGCGGACGCGGGCCTGAAAGACAGAGCGAAGCGCCCGGCCTTGGCCTCGCGGGCCAGGAATTCCTCCAGCAGCAGGGCGTGTGGCGAGACTGTTTTCGCCGCTTCGCCGAACCCCAGCGACAATGCCTCATCCCGCAAGGTCAGAAGACAGGAGGGCTCCAGACCCACAATGCTCACACCGGCGCGCGCCAGCGGCAAAACGTCATCCAACAGGGCCGCCAGCTTCGCGCGCGCCTTGTCCACCATCCCCGCCGCCAAGAAGGTGCGGCCGCAGCAATGCCGGCCTTGGTCCTTTTGCACCAGATATAAGGTGTAGCCCGCTTTCTTCAGGACGCGGGCGGCGGCCAGCGCATTCTCGCTTTCAAAGGCGGCGTTGAACGTATCCACGAACAAGCCTGCGGATTTCGGTGCCGCGGCCATTGCCTGTTCGCGCGTGGAGAAAAGCGCCGCATCATGCGCGGCCCAAAACGTATCCTTGCGCCAGCGCGGCAAGGGCCGCCCGGCGCAGAAGCCGGTGATCTTTTCGCTGATCCAAGCCAGGCCCGGCAGGCGGTCGCGCAAATTGGCCAGTCCGGAAATCCGGCTGACCGCATCGGCATAGTCCGGCAGGTGCGCGACCAGGCGGTCTTTGAGTGTGTAGCCATGTTCCTTTTTATAATGGGCGAGGAATTCCACCTTCATCTTGGCCATGTCCACGCCGGTGGGGCATTCGCGCTTGCAGCCCTTGCAGGAGACACACAGATCGAGCGTGTCGTACATCGCCCGGCTGGTCAGGGCACCCTCCCCCAACTGGCCCGACAAAGCCAGCCGCAGCGTGTTGGCGCGACCGCGGGTGAGATGCTGCTCGTCGCGGGTGACGCGATAGCTGGGGCACATGGTGCCGGCATCGAATTTGCGGCAATGGCCGTTGTTGTTGCACATCTCCGCCGCCTTGGCGAAGCCGTGCGCCGGGTCGCCGCCGCTGCCGGGCGGAGATGTCTGTTCGGTGACCGGATCGTTCTGGACATTCCAATCCGACCAATCCAGCACGGTCTGAAGGGGGCGCACCGTATAGGCTTGCGTGCTGCCGGGCGGCGGAAAACGGAACAGCGCCGCCTCGTCCATCGGCGGCGGATCGATGATCCGGTTCGGGCTGAACAGGCCGATGGGATCCAGCTCCTGCTTGATGGCGCGCAGGGCGTCGTTCAGCCTGGGCCCGAACTGCCAGGCGATCCATTCGCCGCGGCATAGCCCGTCGCCATGCTCGCCACTGAAAGCACCCTTGTATTTGCGCACCAGCGCGCTTGCTTCTTCGGCGATGCGCCGCATCTTCCGGCCGCCGTCGCGGCGCATATCCAGGATGGGACGCACATGCAACGTCCCCACCGAGGCATGGGCATACCAGGTGCCGTGGGTGCCGTTGCGTTCGAAAACCTCGGTCAAGGCGGCGGTATATTCGGCCAGGTGCGCAAGCGGCACGGCGCAATCCTCGATAAAACTCACCGGTTTGCCGTCGCCCTTGAGGCTCATCATGATATTGAGACCGGCCTTGCGTACCTCCCACAGATTCTTCTGAGGCGCCTCGTCTTGCATCTCCACCACGCTGCCGGGCAGGCCCAGATCGCCCATCAGCGCTACCAGGTCCTTCAGCTTCTTCACCAGCGCCGGCTTGTCCTCGCCGGAAAATTCCACCAGCAGGATCGCCTCAGGGATTGTCATGGGCCGCCCCAATAGCGCCGCTTCCATGGTGGGCCGGAACACCGGATTGGACAGCGCCAGTTCGATCATGATGCGATCGACCAGCTCAACCGCGCTGGGACCCAGCCGCACGATATGCTGGGCGGCATCCATGGCGGCGTAGAAGCTGGTGAAATTGACCACGCCCAAAACGCGGTTTCGCGGCAAGGGGACCAGCTTGAGGGTGATATCCTTGGTGAAGGCCAAGGTGCCCTCCGATCCCACCAGGAGATGGGCCAGATTCACGCCCCCGTCCTTGGTATAGGGGCGCTCATTCTGGTTGTCGAAAATGTCGAGGTTGTAGCCGGCCACCCGCCGCAGCACTTTGGGCCAGTGGGCCTGGATCTCATCGCGATTGCGCATGGCAAGATCGCGCACAAAAGAGGCAATCTGCGCCGCACGGCCGGTCAGGCCGTCAACCTGCCCCAATGCCACTTCGCTGCCGTCGGACAGCCAGGCGGTGAGGCCCAGCACATTGTGCACCATATTGCCATAGGCAATGGAGCGCGAGCCGCAGCTGTTGTTGCCCGCCATCCCGCCCAGAGTCGCCTGGGCGCTGGTGGAAACATCGACGGGATGCCAGAGCCCGTGCTTTTTCAGCTGGGCATTGAGATGATCCAGCACCAGGCCCGGTTCAACCTTGGCGGTGCGGTTATCGGTATCGGTCTCCAGAACGGCGCGGCGGTACTTGCTGTTGTAGATGACCAGGGCGGCGCCCACCGTCTGGCCGCATTGGCTGGTGCCGGCGCCGCGGGCCAAAACCGGCACCTTCAGGTCGCGGGCAATATCGATCGCGAGAACTGCGTCTTGGGCTGTGCGGGGCAGGAAAACCCCAACCGGCATGACCTGATAGATCGAAGCGTCGGTGGCATAGCGGCCGCGTGCGCCGTCGTCGAACAGCACCTCGCCCTGGGTTTCACGTTCCAGGCGACGCGACAAGTGCTCGCTGGTGTCAGTGGAGACCGTGCCGGACACGGATTTGATCAGCACGATGGGCAGGGCCTTAAAAAACGCGCAGCAGCAAGGCCGCGCTTGGCGTTGGCTATTTGCAATTCTGGTGCGGGAAACATAGCATTTTGGCGCGAGAACACAAAATTTTGCAGGCACCCATGCTGACGCTCGACTTCCATCCCACCGGACATCATTTCCTGCAAATCCCGGGGCCCAGTCCGGTGCCCGATCGCATCCTGCGCGCCATGAGCCTGCCCACCATCGATCATCGCGGACCGGAATTCGGCGCCCTGGGTTTGAACGTCACCCAGGCCATCAAGCGCATCTTCAAGACCCAGCATCCTGTGATGATCTATCCCTCGTCCGGCACCGGCGCCTGGGAAGCGGCGCTGGCCAATGTGCTGTCCCCGGGCGACCACATCGTGATGTATGAGACCGGCCAATTCGCTTTCCTCTGGTCCAGGCTGGCCAAGCGGCTGGGCCTGTCCACCGAAATTCTGGAATGGCGCGGCGAGGACCAGGACTTGCCCGAAGCGCCGGGATGGCGGCATGGCGTGCAGGCCGGCCTGATCCAGGAGCGGCTGGAACAAGACAAGGAACACCGCATCAAGGCGGTGTGCGTGGTGCATAACGAAACCTCGACCGGTGTCACCTCCAATATCCCGGCCGTGCGCAAGGCGATCGATGCCGCCAAGCATCCCGCGCTTTTGATTGTCGACAGTATTTCAGGCCTGGCCAGCGCCGACTACCGCCATGACGAATGGGGCGTGGACCTGACCATCAGCGGCTCGCAGAAAGGCTTGATGCTGCCGCCCGGGCTGGCATTCAACGCCCTGTCGCCGCGCGCCATCGAAGCGTCCAAGACCGCCAAGTTGCCGAGATCCTATTGGGCCTGGGACGAAATCATCGAGATGAACAAGACGGGATATTTCCCTTACACACCCAATACCAATCTGCTCTACGGCCTGCATGAAGCCATCGACATGCTGGAGAGCGAGGGGCTGGATAATGTCTTCGCCCGCCACAAGAGATGGTCGGCCGGCGTGCGCCGCGCGGTGGAGGCCTGGGGTCTGCCGGTACAATGCGCCGACAAGGATCTGCACTCGCCGATATTGACGGGCGTGATCGTGCCAAAAGGCGTCGACGCCGATGCCTTGCGCAAGACCATTTTGCAGCGCTTCGACCTGTCCCTGGGTTCGGCCCTGGGCAAGATCAAGGGGCGCACCTTCCGCATCGGCCATCTGGGCTACAGCAATGACCTGACCCTGCTGGCAACGCTTGCGGGCTGCGAGATGGGGCTGAAACTCGCCGGCGTCAATTTGGCGGGGCGCGGCGTGGAAGCGGCGATGGAATATTTCGCCGGCCACCCGTCACAAAGCGGAACAGCAAAGGCGTCATAATCGCCGGCGCCGTATTAAGGCGCCAAAATCGGGGGAGGTTTTCACCATGAGGCTTTTTCGTCCCACCGGCCTTGTGCTGGTGATGCTGTCGCTCATGTACCTGATCACCTATGTCGACCGCGTCAATGTCAGCACCGCGGCGGCGGGTTTCGCCAAGGACTTTGGCCTCAACAAGACGCAGATCGGCCTGGTCTTCTCCGCCTTCGCCTATCCTTACCTGCTGTTTCAGATCATCGGCGGCTGGGTCAGCGACCGGTTTGGCACCCGTCGCACCCTGATCGCCTGCAGCCTGATCTGGGCATCGGCCACGGTTTTGACCGGCCTGGCAGGCGGCCTGGTTTCCCTGCTGGTGGCGCGCCTGCTGTTGGGGCTGGGCGAAGGCGCGACCTTTCCGGCCGCCACTGCCGCCATGGCGCGCTGGGTCGCGGCCAAGGATCGCGGCTTTGCCCAAGGCATCACCCATGCCGCGGCGCGGCTGGGCAATGCGCTCGCGCCGGGCCTGATTGTCGCGATCATGGGGCCCTTCGGCTGGCGTGTTTCCTTCTTCGTCTGCGCCGCATTGAGCTTTCTTTGGCTGGCGGTATGGATGCTCACCTTCCGCGAGAATCCGCTGGAACATCCACGCCTCACCCGGGAAGAACGCGACAGGCTGCCGCCGCCAAGGCCCAAAGGTCAGGCGGTGCCTTGGGG